>PMLI01000022.1 GCA_003158835.1 Acidimicrobiaceae bacterium | reverse complement strand
CCTGGCAGCGCCTGGTCGAAGAGCAGGGCGCCGAAATCAGCGAGACGACCGTGCGCCGTTACGTGGCCGTCGTCCGCGCCCGCCAGCAGCTCCCCCTGGTCGAGGTGATGGTCCCCCAGGACCACCCCTTCGGCGACGAGGCCGAGGTCGACTTCGGCACCGCCTCGGTCTACCTGGCCGGGGCGCTGACCGAGGTGCAGCTGTTCATCATGCGCCTGTCGGCGTCAGGGCGCGCTTATCCCCGGGCTTACTTGAACGAGGCCCAGGAAGTCTTCTTGGACGGCCACGTGCGGGCTTTCGCCCATTTTGACGGTTTGCCTCGCCGCGTCCGCTGNNGAGTCCTAAAAGGTCGGGGCCGGGTCGAGTCCGACCGTTTCGTAGCCCTGCGGTCCCATTACGGCTTCGACAGCTTCTTCTGCCTGCCGGGCATCAAGGGCGCCCACGAAAAGGGCGGCGTCGAAGGAGAGATCGGCCGCTTCCGCCGCCGCTTCATGGTCCCAGTGCCCAAGGTGGCCTCCATGGCCGAGCTCAACGAGCTGTTGTTGGCGGCGGTGGAGAAGGACGACCAGCGCCACATTGCCGGGCGCCGGGCCAGCGTGGCCGATCACTTCGCCTTGGAAGCCGAGCACCTGCGGCCGCTTCCCGCTGAACCGTTCGACTACCAGGCCATAGACAGCTTCCGGGTCGACCGCAAGGCCCGGGTGCACGTGCGCGGGGCCTGGTACTCGGTCCCCGCCCGTTATGTCGGCCGGCGCCTGGACGTGCGGGTGGGGGCCGAGACGATAGAGGCGCTCGACGGGGCCAAGGTCGTCGCCCCCCACCCCCGCAGCCTAAAGGGCGAGGAGAACCTGGTCCTTGACCACTACCTGGAGGTGCTGGCCATAAAGCCGGGGGCGTTGCCCGGGGCCACCGCGCTGGCCCGGGCCCGGGCCGCCGGCGTATTTACGGCCACCCACCAACGCTTTTGGGAGCACGCCCGCCGTCACGGGGGCGACCGGGACGGGACCAAGGCCCTGGTGGAGGTGCTGTTGCTGCACCGAGCCCTGCCGGCCGTCGCCGTCATCGCCGGCATGCAGGCCGCCCTGGTCGTCGGAAAAGCCGACCCCGCCGTGGTCAACATCGAAGCCCGCCGGGCGGCCGAGGCCGCCCCCGCCGGCGTCGTGCCCATCGGGGCCGGCCTGTCCCGCTACGACCGCCCCGCTCCCGACATCAACCATTACGACCAGCTCCTGGAGGGATCAAGATGACAACGACCATGACCGACAGCGCCGCCCTGGCATCCATCGGGGCGGCCACCAGGGAACTGCGCCTGCCCGTGGTGCGCGCCGATGCCGCCCATATGGCCGAGGTGGCCCAGCGCGCCCAGGCGTCCTACCTGGCTTTCCTGGCCGAGGTCCTCGCCGCCGAGGTGGACGAACGGGCCGAGCGCCGGCGCCAAAGACGTGTGCACGAGGCTCGTTTCCCCCGCCTGAAGCGCCTGGCCGACTTTGAGCTCTCCGCCGCTCCTTCGGTCAACCCGGCCACCGTCGCCACTTTGGCCGGCGGCGCCTACTTGGACGCCGGCGAGCCCGTGGTTCTGCTGGGCGACTCCGGTCGTGGTTGACACTGCGCTCTCCTTTGCTAGGGGTTGATCATTTGGTCCAGGCACGAGCACAAGACCTGGTCACCGCTGGTGCTTTTGCTCGTGACTGAACTGATGGGGTGGCTGGTCGGCCTCGTTGGACTGGATGGCACACCTCACGTGCCCGGCAGCTGGCCGAGCTTGGCCGTGACCTCGATGGCCAGGCCCTTGCGGCGGCCCCGGTTTACATAGACGGCGCGCAGTTCTCCCCGGCGCACCCGGTCCAGAACGGTCTGGCGGGCAATGCCGAGGGTGGCGGCCGCCTCGTCGAGGGCGACCCAATGGGGCGGTGCTTGCCCTACGACCTTGGCTCTCATTTCGTCGTCGATGCGGATGCGCCACGGGCCGCCGGCGACGTCCTGCTCGCCGGCAATAAAACCCTCCCGCAACCAGCGATAGATGGTCACCTTGGAAACATGGAGGACCTGCTCGGCTTGGTTGACCCCGACCACCACCGAATTATCCCCTGCGGCAGTGACGGCTTCGGGCTTTTCGAAGGCGGGGATATGGTTGGCCACCCTGAGACTTGCGACCCGGCTCTTGGTGAAGGCGAGCCCGCTGGCCGTCCGCCGGCCTTGGCGGCCGAGGACGGCGGCGATAGTGGCGTCGTCGTAGTGGGCCGCCAGTTTGGCTACCAGGCTCACGGTCGCTTCGTCGGTGGCACGGAAATGCCCACCCGTGCGCCGTAGCCCCATAGTGAGCTCCGTCGACGCACCTCCTTCCCAGATGATGCGCAGGTCCGCCTCCCGGTCGTCTTTGCGCACAGTGACCACCACCTCGGCCATGACGGCCCGGAGCAGTTGCTTGCGTTCCCGATAGGTGGTGGTGGGGGCGTTGAAGATGGCGCGCAGGTCCGCCCCTGCCCGTGCCGCCCACTCGAGCTCTTCGGCACTAAGCCGGGTCGGCCGCCGGGCGCGCTGGGCCATCAGGTCGGCCTCGGCCCGGCGTTGGGCCGCCAGGGCCTGTTCCCAGGCCGCTTCCAGGGTCCGTCCGACGAGGCGGTTCTCAGGTTCCACGGCGTCGAACTGGCGCCGAGCCCGGTTGGCCTCGTAGCGGACCCGCTCAACCGCCAACTCGAAGGCGGCGGTGCGCTGAGCATGGAGCGTGTCAGCTTCAGCCAGGGCCTGGGCCGTGGCGGCCAAGGCCGCCGGCTCCAGCACGGCGAAGACCTCGCCCAGCACCCGCTGTTCGAGGGTGCGCCCGCCCAGGCTCTGGCAGGCCCGCTCGGTGCCATATAACTGGCGGGCCCGCCCACACACATAACGCGGGCAGTTCCCCTTGGTGCCCGAATAACCGGTCTGCATCATGCGCCCGCACACCCCGCAGCGGACCAGGCCCTGCAACAACGCTTGGCCCTCGCGCACGGCACCACCGCCATGGCCACGGGGGGCGTGCCAGTTGGCCCGCAGCTGTGCCTGGACCTGCTCGTAGCGCTCCCAGCTGACATAGCCGTGGTGGTGCCCAGGGATCAGCACCTCCCAGTCCTCCCGGGCCAACTGCTTGAAGCGTTTGACCAACTTCCCCTGTTCGTCTAAGCGTTTTTCCGTGCGGTTGCGGCCGAAGACGAACGCCCCGCCGTAGGCGGGGTTGGTCAGCAGGTCGTGCACGGCCGGGTAGCTGGCCGGCGCCCAGCTCACCCGTGCTGAGCCCGTCGGACGATGGGGCAACAACAGGCCGTCGGCCAGCAGGGCCAGCATCACCTGGCGCGCCGTGCCGAGCTCGTCGAAGAGGCGGAAAACGGTGGCGATGGCCTCGCGCACCGCTTCGCTCGGGTCCATCACCACCTGGCCCGCACTGTCGTAGACGAACCCGACGGGCAGGCCCTGGCGAAGTTCTCCTTTGGCCGCCTTGTGTTTTAGCCCGGCCGTGAGCCGGTGGCGTATCAGGTGCAATTCGGCCTCGGACATGGTGCCCTTTAGCCCCAGGACGAGCCGGTCGTTGAAGTCCCCGGGGTGATAAATTCCGTCGCTGTCCGCGATCAACGTGTCGGTCAGGGCGCAGAGGTCCAAGAGCTGGTACCAGTCGGTGTTGTTGCGGGCCAGGCGGGACACTTCGATGCCAAATATGGCCCCCACCTTGCCCAGGCCCACGTCGGCCACTAGGCCCTTGAAGCCGGCCCGGGCCGAGCTATCGGCCCCCGAGCGGCCGAGGTCGTCGTCGATCACCACCACCTGGCGAGGTGACCAGCCGAGGTCCATGGCCCGTCCGGCCAGCTCGTACTGGCGCTCCAGGCTCTCGGTGTGGTCCCGGACTTGGCTGAGGCTGGACTGTCGTACGTAAATGTAGGCGTCCCGGCCCAGGTGCACCGGGCGGAGCTTGGAGACGGTGTCAACCAGCATTGCCGACCTCCTCGTCGAGCACCCCACGGGCAATGAGACGGGCCAGTAGCACCAGCACCGCCTGGCGGGCGGGTTCGGGCAACATGGCCCAACGCTCGCTGCCGAGCGGGACGGCACCTGGCAAATCCAGAGGCAGCTGGACGGGCGCGGCTAATCTGAGCCTTCGCAAAGAGGCTCACCTCCCCTTTCGTTTGGTCGCGGACAGGGCGGGTCGAGCCTATTTGCGCGTCTTGGGCCGAAGACGTCTTTGAGCTGGGCCAAACCTCGCCACGAGGCCGTGAAGGCGCCGGAACCCTTCGGCTGACAGCACCGTAGTCACTGCCGCCGGCGGCCCGGGGGACATGACGTCGGTGGCATCGGCGCGGACCGTGCCCCCCGAACCGTCCGGGAGGCAGACGACCAGCAGGAGCTGGCCCCGCCAGCGCTTGAAGCCGCTTGCGGCGAGCAGATGGCCGAAAAGCGGGTGGGCGGGAGAAGTCACCCGCACCTGACAGGGCAGGACCGCCCGCAACTGTTGCAGTCTGTAGCTATCACTTCGGGCACGGGCAAGAGCCACCTGCTCATCGGGCTCGGGGTGGCCGCCTGCGAGCAGGGGCGCTCGGTGCGCTACGCCACCTGTGCGCAGCTGGTCAACGAACTGGCCGAAGCGGTCGACGACCGGCGCCTGTCCCGCCTGGTGGCCCGCTACGGCCGGGTGGAGCTCTTGTGCCTGGACGAGTTCGGCTACGTCAAGCTGGACACCCGGGGATCGGAGCTGCTGTTCCAGATTTTGACCGAAAGAGAAGAGAAATCGGCTGTCGCTTTAGCAAGCAACCTCCCGTTCAGCGAGTGGGGCCAGGTGGTCCCCGACCCCCGGCTGGTGGCCGCCATCGTCGACCGGGTCACCTTCAACGCCCACATCATCGAGACCGGCACCGACAGTTACCGCCTGCGCACCACCAAGGCCCGCGCCCGGCGCAAGAGCGCCTGATCAGCGCACCCGCTGCAGGGCGGCGTTGGCCTCGGCCAGCGAGAACGCCGCGGCATCGAACGGGCCGCCCAGCCAGGTCAGGTAACTGTCGTGCTCGTCGTCGGAGGCGTCGGCCAACGACTCGAGCATGGACCGGTAACCGCGCGCACCGCCACAGTCCTCGGGCGGGCAGGCGTTTTGGCCGTCCAGGCAGACGGCGAACTTGAGCGCTAGACGCGATGTCAAGCGGTCCTCGACCACCACGTCGTGCTCCCAGGAGTCGCCGAAGTCGTACTCGTAGACCACTCGCCGCTCGACCTCGAACGCCTCTGAGACCGTCAAGGTCTTTTCGTCCCTATCGATGACGCCGTCAGTGAGGTCGTCCACGGGCCCATAGCTGAGCTTGCCTATGCGGAAACAGTGCAGGTGCGAGTTGGTCCAGCCCATCGCGACCTGCAGCACCGGGTGCAGCTCGTCCAACCGCGTGTCGCTCGCGACCTCCAACTGTCGCCAGATCCGCGGGCTGGCCTCGNNGTGCCCTGTCCCGAGCCGTGCGCCCGGCATAACGCTGCCAGGCGCTGGTCCGGGTTACGCCCAACAGGTCGGCGACCTGTGCCCAGGAGTACTCCTGGTCCCGAGCGTCGGCCACGGCGCGGGGGACCCGGGCGGTGGCCTCGGCCAGGAGGCTGGCCAAAAGGTGGAGCGTGGCGCCAGCATCGCCCACCCACTCCAGCCTCCTCAGGGTGCCGAGGGCCTCGATGGCGGAGTCGAGCACCGCCCGGGTGTCATCGTCGGTGGCTGGCTCCAAGTAGTGGTCCCGCCGCGGTTCTCTCATAACTGCGCGGACAACTATACAGCTATCGCACTGAGGATGACCGTCTCAATCGAGACCACCGGGGTGGGGCCAAATCAAGCGAGCGGGGTGGGCCCAGTTCCGCTTGACAAACCCAGGCGCTGGTGTGGAACAGGTGA
>PMLI01000501.1 GCA_003158835.1 Acidimicrobiaceae bacterium | reverse complement strand
CCGGCGAGGTGCCGACCGTGCCCGTGGCCCCCGCGGTCCCCGTTGTGCCCGCCGGCGCGGCGCCGGAGGGGCCCGCTGTAGACGCCGGGCCGGCCGACCGGGCAGCGAGCGCCCCGGCCGCTACCGCGCTGACCGTCGTCCGAACCACCTGGCGCTGCACGGCCGCCGTCCCCCCGGCCAGGAAGGCGGTGATCACCGGCGGCCGAACGGTCGTGTCGATCGGCGGGCGCACCGGCCGCACGATCTGGGTGAGTGTGGGCGGCACGATGTCGGCCGGGGCGATCCCGTCGGTGAGCAGCGCAAGCCTTGGTGGAGCGACCCGGTCACGGCGGAAGGTGGCATTGGCCAGGGGCGTCATAGGCGTGGCGAACAGCCCCTCGTTCAAATAGCTCTGCGCATCGGTCAGCACCGTCCCGGAGTTGGAGCTGGCGTCGGCGGTGAAGGTGGCCGCGTTGGCGGCATCCGGGCCCAGGCTCGGCCGCACAGCGTGCTCGGCGGCGAAGGGCAACGGCTGGCGCTGTCCCGGCTGCACCTGCCCATAGTCGATCGGCGGCGACCCGGCATCGACTTCGGCGGTCGCCGTCAGCGTCATGCCGGTGCCGGCGGTGATGGTGTCCCCGGTGGGGATGGTGCCGCTCGGGAGCTGGGCCGCCCACACCCCCTTGGGCAGCGGGGCGGTGACCAGGGCCAGCGACAGCCCGGGTGCCGGGTTGGCGGAGAAGGTGATGGGCCCGATGTCCTCGCCCGCGCCAGACACGACGGAGACGGCGAGGATGGAGGTGATGGCCCCCAGCCCCATGGGGGCGATGGCCAGGCTGCCGTTCAGCGAGAAACCGGACTGCGCCCACCCGGCCGCGCCGACGGGCACGGGCGTGGTGACGTTGACGGTGGCCGCCGCCGTGTTGGCCGCCGCCGTGCTGACGATCGACAGCGAGAACTCGGGCACCAGGAGCCAAGGGTTGGCCGCCGACCCGTCCGGTGTCGGGGAGCCGCCCGCTGGCGTGATGGCGCCGCTCTGGACCGCCCCCGACAGTACGGGCTTGTTGCCGCCGCTGGTCAGGTACTTGCTGGCGAAGGCGTCCCAGCCCAGCGTGGGCGTGGACCCGTCGGTGGAGTCGCCGAACGAGATGGTGGCCGACGTGACGTCCAGGTCGATCGAGGCACTGCCATGGAAATTGGGGCCCTGTACCTCGACCTGCGCCCCCAGGTGGAACGACAAGCTCACGGTGATGTGGCCGAAGAACAGGTCGATGTCGATCGTGATCCCGGCCGCGATCGACGCGTAGCCGGTGGCGTCGAAGTGGAACGGGTCGAAGTAGACGATGGCGTCCACCCCGAGCGACAGCGACGCCCAGAGCGGGCCGAGCACGAGGGCGGCGGTGAAGCGAGCGCCGGCCATGATCGCCTCGCTGGTCAGGGCGAAGTAGCACCCGCCGGTGATGGTGAGACAGCCGAGCAGGTCCCAGCGGAAGCCGACCCGGGGCACGGCTGGGTAGTCGGGCCGGTTGAACGAGGGGTGGTAGCCGCCGATGGACAGCACGAACTGGCCGGCGTTGGGGTTGGAGCCGAACCATGACGCGTACGCGAAACCACCCGTGAGCCGGCAGTCCCGAGTCAGCAAGTAGGAGTTGTCGGTCAGCTGGGCCCGCACCAGGAGGACGCCCTCCGAGGTGGAGAACTCGGCCATCAGGGCCAGCTCGATCTCCACCAGGGCGAAGTCGGCCGTCGGCAGGGCGGCCCGGGCCAGCCCGAGCAGCGAGATCATGAAACCGTTACCCACCTCGATGGCGACGACGGCGACGCACTCCACCAGGGCGAACGACGTGAACGACACCCCGGCGGCGAACCAGAACGTCCCCTGCTGGGGCGGGAACGCCGCCGACAGGAGGTCCATCGCCTTTTCCGGGTCGTCGGCCAGCGTGCTGTTAGGGTCAAGCGCCGCCACCAGGGGGAAGGTGGCGAAGTCGTCCAGGTTGGTGGGCAGGATCAGGGCCCGGTTGATGCCGGCGCCCCCGCCCAGGCCGGTCACGAAGAAGATGGGCGGGCCGCCGATGGGCGCGTTGATGGCAGCAAACACGAACAGGGCGGTGAACTTCCCGGTGGGCGAGGGGAACTGCCCGTACCCGCCGAACGCCGTCAGCCCGTACGGGCCCACGCGGGCCAGCAGGATGCCCACGTAGTCCGGCGGGTTGCCGGCCAGCGACGGGTTGTCCCGCCGGCGCAGGCCCCCGGCCAGCTCCACGCCGCCGCCCGAGTAGGAGACCTCCAGGCCGGCCAGGTCGAGGCCCCAGGCGGCGGCGTCGGTCGGGTTGTGGTCGGTCTGGCTGGCCGGCCAGGGGGCGGTGACCGACAGGTCGTCCACGTCCAGGTTGAGGCCGGCCAGCGAGATGCCGCCGGAGATCATGACGGTGACCGAGTTCAGCTTGCCGTTGGTGACGTCGTCGCCGAAGCCCACGTCTTCGACGCGCAGGGGACCGAAGGAGCGGTCGATGTGGACGAGCCAGGGGCCGTTCCCGGGCCCGGCGGTGAGGGACCAGGCCACGCCCGGTGATCCCTGCCGGGCCTGGAGCGCCAGCTCGGGTGAGAACTTCGGCTTGAGCGGCGTGGTGTCCCCGCCCCCGCCGGACTTCCCGGCGTTGCCGAGGATGCCCTGGGCCACGCCGTTGCTGCCGCCGTCGGCCGAGCCCGGCGACACCCCGAGGTCGGCCAGCTGGATGGCGACGCCGCCGTCGGTCA
Source organism: Acidimicrobiaceae bacterium (assembly GCA_003158835.1). Lineage (GTDB taxonomy): Bacteria > Actinomycetota > Acidimicrobiia > Acidimicrobiales > Palsa-688 > Fen-671. The sequence continues at coordinate 9,038 of PMLI01000501.1, read as the reverse complement.
CGCCCGCCCCCCCGGCGTCGATGCGCAGCAGACCGAACAAGCCGACCGAGCCGATCGTGACAACGCTGTCCAGCAGCGGCCCCGACCTCCGGTACAGGCGCAAGCCGACACCGTCCATGGTGATCAGCGGGGCGGTGAACTGCGGCGCCTCCCCGCTCGTGTCGAGCACCATGACCGACAGGCCCGGCGGCGACAAGGCCGGGTTGACCCAGCTGGTGTCGACCTCGAGGGCCAGCCCGATGTCGCCTCCCGGCACTAAGTCGGCCCGCTGGCCGGCGGCCACGGTGATGGCCACGCCCCGTCTGCTGCCCCCGTCGCTGAAAGACAGCTGCAGGTTGTCGGGCAGGTTGATCGGCGGCACCGCCCCCGCCACGTTGGCGACCAAGGTGGCCAGGCGCTTCTCCAGGTCGGACGAAGCCAGGGCGAGCAGGCCGGTGTCGAAGTCGCCGCCACTGGTGAGCAGCACGCCCTTGAGCAGGCCGCCCACCGTTCTGCTGCCGACCGCGGTCGCCAGCAGCGACTGCACGTGGCTCTCGTGCAGGACCGTGCCGGCAGCCAAGGGGACAAGCAGGTGCCGGACCACGACGCTGGGATCGGCGCTGGGATCGGCCACTCCGTTGGTCTGGGTGACGAGCGACACAGTGACCGGTGACAAATGGAAAGAAAGGAGGGCGGCGCGGTTCACGGTGCCGTCTGAGACGGCGATGCCGGCTTCGACCCGGGACGGTGCGGCGGAAGGCCCGACCACGACCTCCACGGTCGGCGCCATAGAGAGAGGACCGATCGTGAGCGGGTTGGCCACCTGGGCGGACGCCGTGAGCTGGCGAAGGCCTGTGGTGTCGAGGGTGGCGCCGAGGCTGACGGAGGCGCCAGTGATGCCGGGCAGGGCGGCGGTGATGCTGGCCGCGACGGTGAGGACCGACGGGGCGCCGCCCAGGCTGACCTGGGCCCACTGGTCGTTGTAGCTGACCCGGAGGTGCCCGCCTGCGGTGCTCACCGCCCAGGGGGCGGGCAGCGCCGGCAGTATGGGCCGGAGGTCGCCGAAGGCGTTGGTCCCGTAGGCGAGGAGGCGGGACACGAGCTGGGCGCTGGGGTCGGCAGCCAACTGCTGGAGCTGGGCGGCGTTGAAGCTGGTCGTCCCCAGGCCGAGCACCTTTCGGACGGCGCCCAGCACCTGGGGAACGGGCGCCGGGGCGTGGTCGTGGAGGGCGTCGAGCACGTACGGGAGCGCCTGCTGGACGGCGGTGGTGGCCAGGGTGCCCAGGCCGGGGCCGTTCGGGAACAGGGCGATGTCACTCCCCGCCGTGTGCAGCGTGGCCGACAGGACCGGGCCGTTCAAAGCGAGCGCGAGGTTGGCGGTGTGGCCCGCCAGGCCGAGGGTGGTGTCCAGGTGGGGCACCGGCGCGGCGCCCGGCGCCAGGGTGAGCCCAGCGTCGATGACCGAGGTGAGCTGGCCCGCAGTGCCGCTGTAGCCCAAGGCGAGGCGGAGGCCGCCGCCCGCTGGCGAGCTCGCCGAGAGGGTGACGGACGTCGAGAGCGGGAGCTGGCCGTGCGGGGCCGTCAAGCCGAGCAGGTTGCGGAGGGCGTCGAGGAGCGTGGCGACGTGGTCGGCGGCCGGGCCGGTGCCTGCCCCGGACCAGCCGGTGGCGTGGGCCAGGTAGCCAGCGGGGTCGGTGAAAAGCCCGAAGGGCAGGGTTGGCACCAGTCCCCCGCCGGTGCCGGCGCCGGCGCTGCTGAGCAGGCCGAGGCTGGTGAGCACCGGGTCGAGCTGGTGGACCTGGGCGGCCGAGAGCACGTTGGCCCGCAGCGCGCTGACCAGGGCACGTAGAGCGGCGGCGCCCGCCGCGGCCAGCGCCGCTGGCGCGACACCGGCCATCTGGCCGGCGCTCGGCGCGGGGTAGAACGTGATGCGGGGGGGCACGCCCTTTGGGGGCTGGCCGAAGGTGAGAGCGACCGACCGCGAGGGGCCGAGCGCGAGCTCGAGAGCGGGGGTGCCGAAGGCGGCGGTACCCTGGGCCAGCGGGCCCAAGGACACGGTGCCCGACCAGGCGCCCTTGACGTCGGCCCGGACGCTCCCGGCCAGCGCCGGCCCGCCGCCCAGGCTGAGCCCGCTGGTGCTGACCGTCAACGCCGGAGGCGAGGCGCCGAGGTCGACGCCGATATCGAAGGCGCCGACGGGCGCCTGCACGATGGCCCCCGTCCCGCCGAAGTCGAGTAGGCGTCGGAGGGCGTCGGCTACCGCGGGCGCCGAGGTGGCGCTGGCGAAGGCGCCCTTGAGGGCGTTCAGGGGGTCGACCAGCAGTTGCTGGACGGCGTCGACCGACAGCCCGAAGCCGGGGGCGTCGGTGGTCGGGTCGGCCAGGCCCAGCCCCTTGAGCAGGTCGGCGAGGGCGGTGACCGGCCCGGTGGCGGGGAGCGGCGTGAACGCGGCGGCCAGTCGCCCCAGCAGGACACGGGTCTCGGCACCCAGCTGTTCGCCTCCGGAGCCGAGTACCCATGCGTCCCGGGTGACCCCGAGGGCGCTCGCCTCGTACAGGGTGAAGGTGGCCCGGGCACCGCCCGTCCCGACGGCCAGGTCGCCGGCCACGCTGAGCCGGGCCCGCCGGAGCGACGGGGTGCGCAGGACTCCGGGTGATGGGAGCGAGCCTTGGGGCCCTCCGCACAACCAGCCGTTGAGACGGTAGATGTCGACCGTCAGCCCGAACGAGGGTGGAGAAGCGGTGGGTTTGCCGTCCAGGGCGAGCCCGCCGAAGTCGAGGCGGGCGGTGACGTCGAGGGAGATGCCCGCTGGGTCGCCGGTCGTGGCCGAGGCGGGCCGGGGCACGTGCATGGAAAGGCCGGCCCGCAGGGCGGTCGGCGTCGCCGGCGCCGGCGCGCCAGGGTTGCCCGGCAGCCCGGTCCCGGGTTGGAACGAGCCGAGGCCCGCCTGTACCAGGCCGCCCAGGCTCTTGGCCAGGCTGGCCGTGTCGAGCGAACCCCGGACCGACCAGACGGGCACGGTGGGGGTGGTGATCCCGCCTGGCGGCGACAGCTCGACGCTCGGGTCGTGGGTGGCGTCGAGCAGCTCGCCGAACACAGTTAGAACTGAACGAGCCAGCGCCAGCTCGGGGCTGTCGTGGCTTCCGTCCGCCGGCAGCAGGTGACGGGCCAGGGCCAGCGCATCGCCGGCTGGTTCCTGGTCGAGGACGTCCAGGGGGACCGGGGCGACCGAGGCGCCGAGCAGCACCAACCCCGCTACCGAGGTCGCCGTGGTGCCGTCGGCAGCTAGCCGCGCCGTGCCGCAGGCGGCGGGGCCGTGGGCGACGACCAGGACTTTCTGGCCGCCCGAGGCGGCGGCGGTGATGGCCGCGGTCAGCCGGGCGGCGCAGGCCTGGGCTCGAGACGCGGCGTCGGCTCCGGGACAGTCGTCGCGGAAGGGGAGGCGAATATGCCACGCGTTCGTCGATCCCGCCAGCGCGGACAGGTCGAACGCCGTTGCGGGCAGGCCGGCGGTGGTCAGGTCGAGCGCGGGGACGGTGCCGTCGGGCCACGGCGGCACGTAGGGGCCGGTGACGTACAGGGTGCGGGCCCCGGCGGGCACGCCGGCCAACGTGGCCAGGTTGAGGTGCGCCGGCAGGTCCTGGTGGGCGATGCCGGCCAACGTCGACGCCGTCGCGCCGGGGATGTCGGGCGCGCCGCCGGGGAGCAGGCCGTCCCCGCCGCTGCAGCGAGTCACAATGGCGTCCCAGCCGGCTGCGATGGTCGTCCGGCCGGCCATCAGCCCGCTCAGGCCAGGCACTTTGGCGGCTGCGCTGGTGAGCAGACCGAGCAGGTCGGACGTGCTCAGGGCGGCTCCGGCGCCGGACAGCCAGTCGCTCAGCATCTTGGGCTGCAGCAGCTGGGTGAGAACCGCCGGGGGGATGGGTGGGCCGTCGGGGTCGAGCCACACGGAGAGGTCGAGCTCAGCCGGCCCGGCTTGAAGCGACACGACCAGCGGGTCGTCCGGCCGGCCGCTGCCGGTCACCGCTGGCTCCCCGGCACCGGCACCACCTGAGCCCCTGGGCTGCAAGGCGGCATGGGGGGAGAGGGGCAAGGCGGCGGGCGTGCCGACAAGGGCGGCGACGAAGTCGGCGATCCGGCTGAGGTTCGTGCCCAGCGCGCTCGCGTCGGCGGCCGAGAGCAGGCTGCTCAACCTTGCCGTCACCCAGCCCCGGGGATCACGGAGGAGGGTGGCGAAGGGTTCCCCGGCCGCTCCCGGGTCGCCGAGGCCGAGCGCTTGGGCCAGGGCCGGCAGCCATGGTGCCGACGAGCTGTCCAGGACGCCAGCAAGCAGCGTCTCGAGGGCGTGGTCGTCGAGCCCCGCCGGCAGCACCAGGTTCCCGGAGTTGTCGATGGTGGGCAGGGCGAAAGCGGTGGTGGTGGTGCCCACGGTGACGGTGGCACCCGGCAGGTCGAGCGCCGCAGTCGGCCCGCCGGCCGGCGTCCAGCCCAGGGTCGCGGCGACGGAGGGAATGTTCAGGCCGGCCGCGCCCAGGCTCACCTGCACCGGGTGCCCGGCCGGCGTCGACAGGCCCGCCGACAACGAGACCAGCGGCAGGACGTGAAGGCCCACTGGCATGGAGCCGCTCGGCAGGGTGATGTCCAGGACCTCCGCCATCAGCCGGAGCGACGGCGTCGGCCCGTCCACGCCCCCGATCGGCGAGGCTGCCGGCTGCCAGCGGGCGCCCAGGTGGAGCGTGGTGGGAGAGGCGGAGGTAGACCAGGTCACGAGCGCTAGGCCGGAGCGGTCGACGAGCACCCACGGATCGGCCCCCGTGCCCGCGGCGTTGGTCACGTTGGGCAGGCCAAGCAGGCCGGTCACCTCGGAGAGCAGGTCGGCGAAGGCCTGTGTGCCGAGCGCCAGGACGGATTGCTGAAAGCCGAACCACGCCTTCACCGGATCGGCCATGAACGCGGCCGCGTCTATGGTCGGCCACCCGCCGCCCGTCCAGGTCGAAGGCGCGCTGAGGCCGAGCAGGTTACTGAGGGCGGTGCCCGCGGAGCCGAGCGACGAGATGAGCCCGCTCAGCACCGACGACACTGCCTCCCCGCCGACGTTGGCGAGCGCGTCGGGAGACGTCAGGTCTAGAACGTCGTGGGTGGTGGTCGAGGCCGTGGGCCCGAGCACGACGCGGTCGGCCGCGAGGACGAAGACCGGGCGCCGGCTGGTGTCGAGGGCCACACCCGCCCGCAACGACCCCACCTTTACGACCACCCCGGACTCCGTCACGTCGAGGATCGTCGCCGGTCCCATCGCCGTCCCGTAGCGAGCGTGGAGCTCGAGGCTCGGGAGCGCCGTCATGCTGGGGTGGGCGCCGATGCTGGCCCGGAACAGCATCGCCGTCACTTCCAGGCTGGCCTCTGTGGCCACCGTGGCCGTCACGCCCACAGTCGGTCCGAGCCGGCGCCCACCCGTGCTGTTGGTGTCGACGACGAGCCCGAGGCTGAGGTCGATATCGCTGGTGATCGACAGCGTCGCGCTCAGTCCCCCGCCGCCGACCGTGGCCCCAACCAGCGCGGCCAGGTGGCCGAACCAGGCCTGCAGTGCCGCGTCCGAGGCCGCCACCTGGCCCAGCCAGTCCTGGAGCGCCGCCAGGCCCCGGCTGGCCAGGTCGGTGAGCGGGAGCGGGACGGGGAAGCCCGGAGCTAACCCGAGCAGCCCGAGGAGGGTGTTGACCTCCGGGCCCAGGCTCCCGGCCAGGGCCTGCAGCTCGCTCTTGACCAGCGCATTGATGGCCTGCAACAGCTGCGGCCCGATCGCCGCGTCGGAGTCGAGGGTGAGGTCCAGCGGCGCGTCGGAACCGGGTACGTCCAGCCCGCTCACGGAGATGGCCAGGTCGCCGGACGCGCCCGGTCCCAGGGGCAGCACTGCTCGCAGGCTGACCGATTTCAGGCTGGGCGAACCGACGTCCACCTCTGCCACCAGCTGGGCCACCGCCTCGGGCGAACTCGACCCGGGCAGGAAAACGGGCGGGCCCGACGGCGGGATGCTGACCAGCGGCAGGCTCAGCCGGCCCTCGGCCGACGGCGAAGCGGTGGTTGCCGCCCGCACGCCGACGCCGAGAGAGACGCTGTTGGCCAGTTGGGCGGTTACCAGGTACAGCTCGACGTTCTCGGACACCTGGAACAGCGGGGCCCACGTCTGGTTCGCCTCCTGCACTGGGGGGCCCGACGCTCCGAGAACGTCGTCTAGGAACTGCAGCAGGGCGGTGCGCCGCGCGCTGTCGCGCAGCATCCCGGATATGGCCTTGCCCGGGTCGACGAAGAAGTCCGTGCTTATGTTGCCGTCCGGCCCGACGACCCCGAGGGCCGTGGCCAGGTCGGAGATGTCGCCGAACATGTCGGTGCCCGCGCTCATCGTCCCACAACCGCGTCGATCGTGTGCCGCGCCTGGGGCAGCACGGAGAATGTCTGGCCATCAGTGCTGATGGCGCCAGGTACCAGCCGAGCCCCGAACGTGTCGATGCCGGAATGCAACGCGAGCGCGTGCGCGGCCTGGAGCAGGGCACCCCAAGTCGCGGCAACCGCCGCCTCACCCCAGCGGTCAACCAGAGCGACCGGCCCGCGCGGCTTGGTCTCGGTGGCCACGAGCAGGCCCGCCGGCTGCTCGGGCGTGCCGACGCTCAAGGGCACCACAACCTGCCCGATCCCGGTCTGGTCCGTCTCCATCATCAGCGCCACCAACACCACGCCCGGTAGGAGCCGCACCAGGGTGCGGCCGAGGTCGACGAGGACCTCGCCATCATGGTCGTACCAAATCACTTCGGACGGGGCAGGCTGGTCGACGGCCACTGACTGCGTGCCCAGGGCGGCGATGATCAGCGGCTGAAGTTGCTGGGCCGTGACGCTGACGGGTGGTGCCACGGTTCCCGGAGCCAGCGGCTCGCCTGTGGCCGTTGTGGTCGGAGGGGTGGTTGGCGTCGGTGGGGCCCCCGTCGGCGGGGGCGGCCCCGGAGCAGGCACGGGTGGGGCAGGCGTGGGGATGGGCGGCGATGCCGAGCCAGGCTGGTCTGGGACCGATGTCGGCGTGCTGGCCCCCGGGAAGCTGGTACTCACCGGCTCGGAGGTTGGTTTCGTCCGCACGAGGTCTGCCGCCAGCTGGGCGACCTCTCGTCGCACCCACTCCAATGGGCGCTCTCGCAGTGCTGGCGTCGGCGCAGTATTGGACGGCCCTACCGGCTCGCTCGGCCCCTGCTCGCCCTTCGGAACGGTCATCTCTGACATCTCGAGCCAGGCCTCCCTAACACGGTGCGTGTGGAACTGGCCACAATAGACCTTAGTATTGCCTTAACATCAGCTGAGCACAAGAGGTCGAGGGCAATCGACGTTTGCGAGCGGCGCCGAGGTCGGCGCCCCCCGACAGGAGTTGACTCGCCGGAAACGAAGCGTCTCGTCACCACGTCGAGATCCGGCTGGTCGACATCGTCGGGCTGGCCGGCGTCGCATCGCAGGTCAGCGGCCCTGCTGCGCGCCGCTCAACCCTTTTTGATGTGGTGGAGCTGGACTTCCGGCTGCCTCGGTTCGGACGCGATCTCGTTCGTGCTTACCGCAAGGTTGTCGGGATCGTGTTGGGCAAGCAAGTCGTCGTGATCGAAGTCGTTGACTACCACTGAGCGAGAGGAGGACGTGATGACCACCACTTTGACACCAGCCGAAGCTTTCCCTCCGGGCGAGTACCTACGCGATGAGCTCGAGGAGCGGGGCTGGACCGAGAAGGAGTTCGCCGCGGCCGCCGGTGACCGATGTGACTCGCCGCGCTCGTCTGCGGTCCCGGGTCCCCGTGGCTGAACTGCGCCAGCGCGGCTGGCTTCCCGACACCAACGACCTCGATGTGCTCGAAGCAGCAGTGAAAGAGTTCCTGGGCATTTCGGACCTGGGCACGGAGCCGCAGTTCGCGGTGGCAGAGCGCCGCTCGAACGCGACCGTGTCGTTTTCCCCTCAGCAGGCTGCGTGGCTGGCACGGTTCCGCCGCGTGGCTGAGGTTCGAACGGTGCCTGCCTTCGACGCCAGCGCCACCAGGGCGCTGGCGGAGGATCTCGTGCACCGCATCCATGACCCGACTGACCTTGGCCAGATCGAAGGCTGGTTGGCTGAGGTCGGGGTGGTGGTCGTCACCTTGCTCCCGCTTAAGTCCAGCAAACTCGACGGTGCGGTAACGATGCTTGACAACGCCAGGCCAGCGATCGGGCTCACGAGCCGAGGCGACCGGATGGACGGCTACGTGTTCACGTTGCTCCACGAGCTCGCCCATGTGTCCCTGGGACACCTAGAGACGGTGACCGTTCGAGCAGACGAGGACATTGTCACCGCCGCTGGCCCCGACGGCCCCGAGGCTGAGGCGAACCAGCAGGCCGCCGAATGGATCCTCCCCGAGGGAGTCCCACTTCCCAGCGGTCGGCCATCTATGAGCGCAGCCCTTCAGATCGCAGCGCGTTATCGGATCCATGCCAGCTTCGTAATCGGTCGCATCCAGCGGGCCCACCAGGATTGGGGGCTGCTACGTAGATCCCTACCTCGTGTGCGTCCCTACATTTCGGTAGAGAACTGAGAGCTCGTCGTGACTATCGCGCCTGAGCCTCGTTCCGTCACCTTCGACAGACCTTCTGGTTTTATGTTCCAGGCAAGGATCCGGCGCGGATCCGGGCCTGCGCTGAGCGTGGGACGCGGTCGTCGCGACTGGTAGTAACGGTCCAGCGTCTGTGCGAAAGCTGCGAAACGAGGGTGGACAGGCATGGTGTTCTTCGACCGCACCGCATATGTCGATCGCTCGATGGATCTCGACCCTTTGCGGTGGTTCGACGAACAACAAAGCGCCGAAGCCGACCGAATCCTGACCCCCGGGGCGTTGGGTGGGATCGGCGCCTGATCATTTGTCCTTCGCTGCTCAGATCGAGATTGAGGCGAAGCTTGCGCAGAAGCACGATGCCACCTGCGGGGCGATCCGCTGGGCCATCCCGGCGCCGTGGACGCCTTGGTAGCTCTCACCAAGCGGGTGGACGAGGTCAGCATCTTCCGTTGTG
>PMLI01000019.1 GCA_003158835.1 Acidimicrobiaceae bacterium | reverse complement strand
ATCTCCAGCGCCGACTTGGTATCCAGGCCCTCGGACGCGATGTTGGAGGTTTCAGTGGTGAGGTCGTGGGGGCCATCCACGACCTGCATGTGAGGTTTGGGCGTGTCCGTCTGTTCCATCATGGTGAGTGTTGCCATAGGTTACTGCCGCCGTGGTAGGAATTGGTCTGACTGATGGCCGGGTACCAGACGCGAACCGAAATGCGCCGGAGCTTCCATTACCTATTATACGGTTGAGAGCGTCCAAATGTCCCAGGACGAGGCGGAATGGGGACGATTTTTTCGGGGGGGGGCGGCATCGCCTGGAGCCGTGCGCAGGAGGGGATCGACGGGAAGACGCTGGCGCCGGTATAGGGACTGGGGCCGAAGAGTGTTGGAACGGTGAGTCCCAAGGGCGGGGCTGCTGCGTCTAACGAATGAGAGAGACAAGGGTGCGAGGAGAGAGCGTGATCGAGGAAGAACGGATGGGGGCCGAGAGGCCAGTGGAGGCGCAGGCCGGGGAAAGGAACGCGGACGGTTGACGAGCGGCTACAGGCTGGCACTCGTGGCTGCGCGACCTTGTGGTGTCGGTTGCGGTGTCGGCGTTCATCATTGTCTTTCTGTACCAGCCAGTGCGGGTGGAGGGGACCAGCATGTTGCCGGTGCTGGAAGACCAGGACCGGCTGTTCATCAACAAGATTGCGTATCGCGTGGGCGAGGTCCATGCGGGGGACGTGGTGGTCTTCCAGTATCCGCGCGACCACGCGAAGAGCTACATCAAGCGGGTGATCGCCCTGCCGGGAGACAGGATCCGTATCGACCAGGGACAGGTGGTTGTGAACGGCAAGCTTCTGATGGAGCCGTATCTGCAGAGCCGATTCGCCGACGACCGGTCGCAGCCGGAGATGGTGCTGCCGCCCGGCGAGTACTTCGTGATGGGCGATAACCGCAAGGACTCCTACGACTCGCGTTATTGGGGACCGCTGCCGTCCAGCTACATAGTGGGCCGGGCCTTCGTGCGCATGTGGCCGCCCAGCCGGGCCGGGTTCCTGTAGGAGCCGGACCGGGCCGGAACTGGTCCTGGCGTCTACGCCGCGCTTGGGTCTAGGCTGGCGCCATACCCCTGCGGGGCCGGGCCTTCGGCCGCGTTGTGTCTGGGGTAGGGGGGCTAGCGATCGGTATTGGACATTCTCCGTGGCATTACCCGCAGTCAGTGCTCAAGGGGCCCGTCGGGACGCCGATATCACTTTGAGTACTTCAGCAACCCGAGCCAGGGCCCGGGGGCGACAGAGAAGGAGTGGCCAAGGTGGCGACAGTTAGGGCGAGCTGCCCGAGTTGTGGAGACGTCGAACTGACGACTCGGGAAGTACAAGTGCAAGTGTGCTCCGCCACTGATGAGGGGACCTATTCCTTCCTTTGCCCGGGTTGCCGGCTCATCGTCAACAAGGGCGCCGAACAACGGGTGGTCGAACTGCTTGTTTCCGCTGGCGTCAGGGTCGTGAGCTGGGATCTCCCGGCCGAGCTGTCCGAGCCCAAGTGCGGTCCTCCGATTACTTACGACGACCTGTTGACCTTCCACTTCGAGCTCGACTCCGAGGGTTGGCTGGAGCACGTGATCGCCGGCGGCGGCCCGCTGGGCTCCCGCTGAGGCGGACCTGGTGAACTGGGCCTGGCTGGGCCCTGTGGTTGTGGCCGGGCTGAGTGCCGGCGGCTGCGTCGCCCTGAGCCGGGCTGTGCGCCGAGAGACGGCCCGGTTGCGTTTGGCTCGGGCTGAACTGCAGCAGCTGCGTTCCCGCCTCAGTAGCGGCCGCTCGGCCCCCTGACATCCGGGCTGGGGCCGGTCCGCTACGGGCCAGGGCGCCGCTTAAGGACCAGGGCGCCGGTAAGGGCCAGGGCGCCGGTGGCGGCGGCCCGACCAGGCCAGCAGAGTCACCACCCGGAGAGACTCGACGGCGATCTTGGGCGACATCTTGGACCGACCTTCGGCCCGATTGATGAACTGGACGGGGACTTCGGCGAACTTCGCGCCGGCCCCCTCGAGCTGGTGGGCCAGTTCTATGAGGAACCCGTAACCTTCCGCCCGCAGGGCACCGAAGTCCACGGTGCGCAGGGTCGCCGCCCGGTAGGCGCGGAACGCCGACGTCAGATCCAACACGCTGCTGCCCAGGGCATGGGCCGCGTACCAATTGCCCCAGCGCGACAGGGCCCGCCGCCCGAGCGGCCAGTTGACCGTCGATCCCCCGCGAACGTAGCGGGAGCCCACGGCGACGTCGGCGCCGGCGGAGAGGGCCGCCAGAAGCCTGGGCAGGGCCGTGGCGTCGTGAGAAAGATCGGCGTCCATACCCACGAGCACGTCGTAACCGCGTTGCAAGCCCCACGAGAAGCCGGCCTGGTAGGCGCTGGCGAGGCCCGCTTTGCCCGGCCGGCGCAGGACATGGACCCGGCCCAGCTCGCGACCGACCTGCTCAGCCACGCCAGCCGTGCCGTCGCCACCGTCGTCGTCCACCACCAGCACGCTGGGCACCAGCCGCTCGCGCACAAAGGTGCCGCGGCCCTGCTCGCGC
>PMLI01000316.1 GCA_003158835.1 Acidimicrobiaceae bacterium | reverse complement strand
CGCGGCCAGGGCGGCGTCGAGCTGGCGGTCGGCCCGCACGGCTCTGCGTTCCTCCTCGCGCGCCCACTGCACGAACAACAGCGCTAGTGCGGCCACGGTGAAGACCTCGAGCAGGCCCCACAGGACGTTGCCGCCCGACCGCGTGTCGGCCACGGTATTGCCCGCCGGGTACAGCGGCCGTCCGTTGCTGGCGACGGCCAGGCCCAGAGCGGCGTTGAAAGGAACGGACACGAACACCAGCACAAACCTGGTCCCGAAACCGAAGCAGCGGGGCAGCAGGTCCTTGCCCACCATCGGCCACCAGAACAGGCAGCCGGCCAGCAGGAAGTGCAGCTGGATGTAGGCCTGGAGAAGCGGGTGCTGCTCCGAGTAGCCGTACAGCGGGGTCAGGAAATAGACGTACATAGTGCCCATGAGGCCGGCGAAAGCCACCGCCGGGTGAGTGAGCAGTCGCGCCGGCCCGTGGAGGACTTTGAGCAGAGCCGTGGTCGTGGCCTGGGACGACGATTGCAACGCCAGGGTGACCGGGGCGCCCATGGCCAGCAGGGGCGGCGCCACGGTAATGAGCAGGAAATGCTGGATGACCGAGACCGTGAAGTTGGAGCGGTCGTAGTAGGCCAGGCCGCCTTGGACCGCGTAGGCGGCCACGAGGAGCCCGGCCCCGAAACCGGCCGTCTTGAACCACGACCACGGCCGGCCCCGCCCGGCCAGACGACGGACGCTCTTCAGGTACCAGACCAGCACGACGACCTGGACCGCCAGCGCCACAAAGGACGTCCAGTGCGTCTGCCAATGGAAAATGAGGGTGCCTGTCTGGGGGCTGGGAGACTTCAATGGTTGCGCCGCCCGGCCAGCGCCGCCCACAAATTAGCCACCGGTCCGGGTGGGGCGTCGGCGCCGAGCGCCAATTGTGCTTTTACCCGGTGATTGACCTTGCGCTCCATGTAAAAGGCAAGCCCCGGCAGCAGGCCCGAGCCGACCATGCCCAGCAACTGCAGTGTCGTGAACCGGGCCCGCCCGGCCAGGTCCAGGCACGCGATCAGGTAAACGATGTACAAGAACCCGTGCAGGGGACCGACGATCGCGACCACGCTCGTCCAGGGCCACTTGTTGTCGCCCGCCAACTGCAGCGGCACGCCGACGAAGCAGAGCACGGCCAACCCCGTGCCCACGACCATGGCCATCGCCCTGTAGCGAGCCAGAGCGCCCGCCGTCCCCCCGAGCGGGCCCGGTCGCGCCGCACGCACGTTCAATTGGCCGCACCCGTGCTGCCGGCGCGGACGGCCGGCTCGACGTGGGCGTCGCCCGGTTGGCTGGCCTCGCCGTCGACCGGCTCGTCGGATTGGGGCAGGCCTCTGGGGTTGCTCCAGGTCTTCCTGGCCCGGCCGGCAGAAAGTACCCGCAAGTATTCGTTGTACGCCTTCAGCTCGGGGCTCTCCAGCGCTTGGTCCCAGACAAGAGGCCGGGACGGGACTTCATCGTCCCGGTGGAGCCGTGAGCGCCGCACTTCCCGAGGGGCCTCGAAGTCCCGCTCGACGGGCTGGTCGTGGACCAGCTGCCACCATGCGATCACGCCCAGCAAAGCGAATATGGGCCACTCGATGGAATAGAAGTAACTGATGAGATTGCCGCTGAGCGCCCGGTTGACTTGCCACCACCCGGCCAGCAGGCACCCGGGCACCACGGTGACGAGGAGGAAGTGCAACACGAAGGCCCTGCGGGACAGCCACCGGTTGCGCACCAGCCAAGCTTAGGGACCACCGCAGAGCAACATCAACGCAGGCCCGGCGCTCCTCTCAGCTNNACGGCCGCCAAAAGTTTGGTCAGGGAGTCTTTGGCATCACCGAACAGCAAGATCGTCTTGGGGTCGTAAAGAAGCGCGTTGTCGATCCCGGAGAAGCCGGGGCGCATGCTGCGCTTCAGGAAGACGACGTTGGCCGCCTTGTCCACGTTGAGAATGGGCATGCCGTATATGGGGCTGCCGGGATTGTCCCGGGCGGCCGGGTTGACGACGTCGTTCGCGCCCACGACGAGAGCCACATCAGTGCTGGGGAACTCGTCGTTGGCCTGGTCCATCTCCTTCAAGTCTTCATAGGGAGCGTCTGCCTCCGCCAGGAGCACGTTCATGTGGCCTGGCATCCGGCCGGCCACAGGATGGATGGCGTAGGCCACCTCGACCCCCCGAGCCTCGAGGGCCCGGGCCAGTTCCACGGCCACGTGCTGGGCCTGGGCCACGGCCAAGCCGTAGCCGGGCACGATCAACACCTTGCGGGAGTAAGCCAAAAGGGTCCCGATGTCCTTGGCATCGCCGCTGCGCACCGTGCGCCCTTCGACGCCGGCGACGGCATCGGCTGTGGCGGCCGGCGCGGCGCCGAACCCACCCAGCACGATGTTGGGCAGGGACCGGCCCATGGCGTCGCTCATCATCTTGGTGAGCAGCGCGCCCGACGCTCCGACCAGGGTCCCAGCCACGACGAGGATGACATTGTCGAGCACGAGACCGTCGGCCGCCACGGCCAACCCGGTGAAGCTGTTGAGCAGCGAGATCAGCACCGGCGTGTCGGCTCCGCCCACGGGCAGGACGACGCCGGCCCCCAGGGCCAGCGCCACCAGGGCCAGCAACAGGATCGGGACCAGGTGAGGGGTCACGACAATCACGACCCCGAGGGCGACGACGGCCAGCCCGATCAACCCGTTGACGACCTGCTGGCCGGGGTAGAGGACCGGCCTCCCGGTCATGAGCTCCTGCAACTTAGCAAAAGCGACCATGCTGCCGGCAAAGGACAGGCAGCCCACCACCAACGCAAAAAGGACCTCGACCCCCTTTTGGGCCGGGACCCCGCCGGGTAGGTCGTGCAGGTACTCGGAAAGCGAGATGACGGCGGCCGCCGCGCCCCCCACGCCGTTGAAGATGGCGACCATTTGGGGCATGCCTGTCATGGGCACCTTGCGCGCCGCCGGCACCGCCACCAGCGCACCAAGGCCCATGCCGGCTCCGATAACCCAGTCGTGCCCCGGGGCCTGGACCAGGAACGTCAGGGACACGGCCACAACCATGCCCGCCACTCCGACGAGGTTCCCGTAACGAGCGTTGCGAGGCGAACTGAGGGCTTTCAATGCCAGGATAAAGCAGGCTGCGGACAGCAGGTATATCGCGGTGAGACCGTCAGCGCTGATATGGACCGCAGCCGTCATGGCTTGGGATCGCTCCTGGCACCACCTGCCGGCCCTGTGCCCTTACCTTGCTGGCGGCCCTTGAACATATCCAGCATGCGGTCGGTCACCACAACGCCCCCCACAATGTTGAGGGTGGCGAGGAACACGGCGACAAATGCCAGGGACGTCTGCATTGCGCCCTGGGCCTGTGAGGCGATCACCATGGAGCCCACCAGGATGATCCCGTGAATGGCATTGCTGCCGGACATAAGCGGCGTGTGCAGGATGCTCGGAACTTTGGCTATCACCTCGAAGCCCAAGAAGGCAGCGAGAACGAAGATGAACAGCAGGTCGACTGCGTCAAAGATCATGCCTGAGGCTCCTCCAGGGCGATGCGTGTGGGCTCGTGGTGCACCGAGCCGGCCACGACGACGGCGCTCTTGTCAACGATCTCGTCCGTGAAATCAGGAGCCAACCGGCCTTCTTTTACGAGCAATTGCACAAAATTGGTCACGTTGCGGGAGTAGAAGAGGCTGGCGTGCGCCGGCATGGACGAAGCCAGCTCCGAAGCGGCAATTACGTGGACACCGTTGTAGTCGACGTCCTGGCCGTCCTCGGTCAGTTCGCAGTTGCCCCCACTGGCCGCCGCCAGGTCGACGATCACCGACCCCGGCCGCATGGCACCGACCATGGCCGTGGTCACCAGCACGGGAGCCCGGCGCCCGGGGACCGCCGCCGTGGTTATCACCACGTCCGATGCCGCGACGTGGGTGGCGATCATCTCCTGCTGGCGGGCCAGGAAGGCCTCCGACTGCGCCGCGGCGTAACCGCCGGCACCTTCTTGTGCCTCCAGGGGCAGTTCGAGGAAGGTGGCACCCAGGCTCTTCACCTCTTCCTTGGCGGCTGAGCGCACGTCGTAGGCACTGACCACCGCCCCCAGGCGACGAGCGGTGGCAATGGCTTGCAGCCCGGCTACCCCGGCTCCCATTATCAGGGCCCGGGCCGGTGGGACCGTGCCGGCCGCGGTCATAAAGAGGGGGAAGAACTTGCTGAGCCGGCTGGCCGCCAGCAAGGAGGCCCGGTAGCCGGCCACCGTGGCCTGCGAGGAGAGCGCGTCCATAGCCTGGGCCCTGCTGATCCTCGGCACTAGCTCGAAGCTGAAAACCGTGGCGTGACGGCTCGCCAAACCCTTGACAACGTCCAAGTAAGAAGATGGCGCCAGGAAGCTGAGGACGGAGATGCCGGAGGGAAAAATGTCCACCTCCGCCAGCGTCGGCGGCTGTACCTTCACAATGAGGTCCGCTCCTGCGTAGAGCTCCTTGGCGGCCGGCGCCACGGATGCGCCGGCGGACTCGTAATCCTTGTCGGTGTACAGGGCGGCTTCGCCGGCTCCGCGTTCGACGACCACCTCGATGCCTACTCCGGCCAAGCGCGCCAAATCACCCGGAACGAGGGCGACGCGTTGCTCGCCGGGCCTTGTCTCTTTTGGTACTGCCAGTCTCATGGGCCTCCGTCCAGACAGGAAACCCTACACCAGCTCACTGACCGGCTCGGTCATTGGCGCCTCCGAGGAGACGCGGCCGTTGCCCGCTCACGATGCATTAAGGCCGTCGGTCTGGGGGACCGATAAAGCACTGCCGGTCAGCGAGAGGAGGATGTCCGACCCTAACGGCGCCGAGGCCCTTTGGACTGAGCAGCCTCGTAAGCGGACCTGACTTCACCGGGGATCCGGCCGCGATCTCCGACGGCATAACCTTGCGCACGGGCCCATTCCCGGATCTCGGCCTGCGACTCGCCCCGAGGCGTCGCCGCCGGACGAGCAGCACGGGCCGTGCGCCCGGTCGAAGCAGCCCGGCGCCGTCCCCGGCCGCCACGACCGGCTGAATGGCCGGCGCTGGCAAAGCCCTCCAAAACGCCCTTCACCTCGTCGAGGTGCTTCTTGCAAAGGTCCAGAGTAATAGTCTTGCCTCCATAGCTGAATGACAGCGATTCAGCTGCGTTGACATCTCCATCCTCCAGGTCGCAAGTAACGACAACTTGCGTGATACGGGCCACTGGGCAATCCCCTTTCGGCTGCAGGCCGCGGACCTTCTCGCGGCGTCAATAACAGAGTACTTCATAGGCGCGCCAAACGACAATTAGGGCTGCTTCATGGCGGCGCCGACTTCGGAAGTCAACGCTTAGCAGGAACTTGATCTCCGAGAACTCCACTTAGGGCCCTTAGGAGTTCCGGGAGATCAACTAACCTGCGCCGGCAAAACTCCCGGAACGAACGAGCGGCCTACCGTTGGCTGCAATCCGAGCCACTAGCAGGACGAATGGCCGGTCTGCAGGCACGACCGGCTGGCCACTCCTCGCTCGTCATTTTGCGGACCTCGGTAGTGGGCGCTGCGGGCCTCGGTCCCGCGACCTTCGCCTTGTAAGGGCGGCGCTCTTCCAACTGAGCTAAGCGCCCAAGCGCTACATGCTAGTGCTGGTGGCGGGGAAGGGCCGGCCGCTCCGCAACAAGTCGTGGTTAGGAACCGGCCGGGCGCAATGCCGGCCAACTACGCCGTCTTCAGTTGCGATCGCTTGTACTCTCGGCGGCGCGCGCTTTCAATCTGGTTCTCCATCCCCGTCGTTTGTTCGCTGGGTACCGCGGCAGCCACTTTGGGAGGCCGTCCTCGTTTTCGCTTCCTGGCAATGACCTCGCCGTCGGCAAACAAGTGACCGCCCCAGACACCGGCCGGCTCCCGCCTTGCCAGTGCTCCCTGCAAACACGGCACCACCAAGGCACAGGTGCTGCAGATCGCCTTCGCCAACTTAATCTCGGGGATGTCGTCCGAGAAGAAAAGCTCCGTAAGCGAGCCGTCACCATCACGGCATGCAGCATCCGCCCACGTAACTGTCGTCGGCTCTTCGATCTCTTCGTCGTTCTCGTCCCAGCTGTAGGCGAACATCTTGCGTCCCTTTCCAACTTGGCTGTCTCGTGAATCGCCATCGGTCCCCGCCGGACAAACAAAGAGGCCGCCGGGGGTTCCCCGGCGGCCTCTGGGCCAATCCTGCGAGTGGACCGATCAACTCGGTAATCGCTCGCTTCGGCTCATCGGCCGCCCGGGGCGGTACCAGCCGGACGCAAAGGAAGCCTCCGGCATGGCGTTAATGCCGCACTTGGCCCCGGCGTGGTCGGCCGAAGACAACGAGCGCGGCCCGGAAGGCTTGCCGAGGCGCGCCGCGGCCAGCCCGGCTACACGCTGAGTGCTCATAGCTCGCTGACCTCCTCCTGGGCGCGCTCCGCCCCTCGTGGTTGTACTGCAACCATCGCAGCACGTTGGGCGGGCGAAGTCAACTCAATTTCCGGGCCGGGGCCCGGGGCGGGGCCCGGGCCCCGCCCATCCGAGCGGGCCCCAGCACCGGTCCAGTCACGGGCCCGGGCCGGGCACAGCTAGTTTTGTGGGTAATGGCAGTCATCGATGTCGCAGGGTACGTTGCCGAGCTCAAGGACCACGCCGTGGACCATGGTTTCCACGTCCACGACGAGCGGCATTTCGTCGAGACCTACTCCCTGCGCCAGGCGTGGGAGGTCGACCTTCACCCTGAAGAGGCCTGCAATGGGCCCCTCGACCTGCACCTGGCCCTGGAAGTTGACCCCCGGGTGCTGCTGTCCTTCGAGGACGCCGTAGTCGACCTGGCCGAAGGTGCGGATCCGCCGGACGACTTCCACTTCCCTTTGACCTTCACCTGGGCGCTGCCACCCCTTCCTCACGGCCCCGACCTGCTCCATCTGGCCATCGACCTCGCCGGCGTGGGCGGCGTCGATTTCCCCGTAGAGGCATCGGCCATAGACAGCTACCCGTCCGCCACCGACCCGGCCGAGCGACGGCTCACCGTCATTGCCAGGCAGAAGGTGTCCCTGGCCCGGGTCCTAGCCGGCGAAGAGCTCCTGTGCGACAGTTTCGACCGCGCCCTCGCCGTGAGCCAGTACCTGCTCGAATCTGCCCCGGCCTGGATGAACGAGGACTAGCTTCTCACCACTTCTTTCGGAGCGTGGGCTCGGTGGGGATCGAACCCACGACCAA
>PMLI01000301.1 GCA_003158835.1 Acidimicrobiaceae bacterium | reverse complement strand
CGACATCAAGGGCGGCGCGGTCACCGTGTATCAAGTGCGCCAGGGCCAGTGGCATGCCGTGCAGACCATGGGCGGCGAGCCCGCAGCCAAGCCGTGATGCGGCTTGAAGTCATAAAAAGCGACACCGAGCGTGTCGCTTTTTCTTTGTACAGATCGCCCAAGTAAGCAATCGTGGAAATCCTCTTTCAGCAAATCCTCAACGGCCTGGTGCAGGGCAGTGTGTATGCGCTGGTGGCCTTGGGCTACACCATGGTGTACGGCATCCTCGGCCTGATCAACTTTGCGCACGGCGAAGTGGTGATGATAGGTGCGATGATCGCGCTCACCGTGCTGCAAGCCCTGTTGACGGCGGCTGTTGTACCTGTGCTCGCCGTGTTGCTCAGTCTGCTGGCGGCGATTGCTGTCTGCATGGCACTCGGCTACAGCATCGAGCGCATCGCCTACCGTCCGTTGCGCAATGCCCCGCGTCTTGCGCCGCTCATCACCGCCATCGGCGTCTCCATCGTGCTGCAGAATCTGGCGATGATGATCTGGGGCCGCGAATATCATTCATTCACTCTGCCGTTCAATAGCGCCCCGCACCAGATCGGCGGCGCAATCGTGAACGACGTGCAGATCGGCATCGTCGTCGTGGCGCTTGTCGTCATGGCGGGTTTGATGTGGCTGGTGAATTACACCCGCATGGGCAGGGCGATGCGCGCCGTGGCCGTGCTGGCGGAGCCCGGCCCGGAAGGCGCGGCGCCCGCGACCTCCTCGGGGCCCTCGATCTCCTTGGCCATGAGGACCACCCGGTCGCGGCCCGAGTCGTAGGCCAGCTGCATGGAGCCGACAACCCACTGCGCTTCCACCGGCTCTTCCAGTTCGAGGTCGCTCTCGCTGGGCACGGCAGCCGGGCTGGCCAGGTCGGCCAGCACCTCGCTCAGTCCCCCGGCAAGGAACAGGACCTGCTCCTTCTCGAGCTTGAGGGAGAACAGTTTGTCCGCCTGGCGCGCCTGGAAGTAGAAGACCCGGGCGCCCGGCGGCCCCACGGCTCCTACGGTTACCCGGGTTGGGCTGGGCAGGTCGAACGAGACGCTCAGTTTTGCCTCCTCGTCGCCGTCCCGGGCCCGGCGTCGGCTTCTGCGGGCGGCCGGCCTTCAGGGAGTGTCCAATTGACCAGTGTCACGGTCGGGAAGGGCTCGGAGTAATTGACCGCACTGATCGAGGCCGGCGATACGTTCACCCGTTGGAACAGGTCGAGGTGCACTCCCATGGCGTCGGCCAGAACGGCCTTGATGGGGTCGGCATGGGAGACGACTATGAGCGCCTGTCCGGGGTGACGAGCCGCCAGGGCCCGGACCGTGCCGCACACCCGAGCGTACATTTCCGGGATGGACTCGCCCCCCGGGAAGCGAAAACCGCTCGGATTATGGACGACGGTCGCCCATTCGGGCTTCTTCGCCAACTCGATGAGCGGCATTCCCGCCCACTCGCCCGCGTCGCAGTCCACCAGCCTTGGTTCTTCGACCACAGGAAGGCCGAGTGCCTGGGACAGTACGGAGGCCGTTTCCTTGGTGCGCGAGAGGGGGGAGCTGTAGAGGGCCACGAGCGCCGGAAGCGTCGCCCGCCAGGCGCAAATGTGGTCCGCAGCTTGGCCGGCCTGCCTCCAGCCTTCGTCCGAGAGGTTGGGGCCGGCGCCGGGCGCGGGCATGTCCTTACCCGTGGTCGGAGTCAGGCCGTGGCGGACGAGAAGCACGATCGTGGCAGGAGGAGGCTCTGGGCGACTTGGCATTTCCTGCCAAAGCTAGCCCGTGGGAGATGCAAAGGCATCGCTCCCGCGCCGGTAGGGTCTATGCATGTCGGGACCAGGTCTGGAGTCCCTGAGAGAAGAAGTCATGTCGTGCCGTCGCTGCCCTCGCCTGGTGGCCTGGCGGGAGCTGGTCGCCGCCGCGCCACGAGCATCTTTCGCCGGGCAGAAGTACTGGGGCCGGCCGCTGCCCGGCTTCGGGGACCCGGCCGCCCGCCTGCTCGTCGTGGGCCTGGCCCCGGCCGCTCATGGCGGCAACCGCACGGGCCGGATCTTCACCGGCGACCGCTCCGGTGAGTGGCTCTGGGCAGCTCTCTGGCGCGCCGGTCTGGCAGACCGCCCCGACAGCGTTTGGAGAGACGATGGGCTGGTGGCGCATGGCGTGTGGGTCACGGCGGTAGTCCGCTGCCCCCCTCCCCAGAACCGGCCCTCGCCCGAGGAACGCGACAATTGCCTCCCCTACCTGGTCCAGGAGCTCGCCGCGCTGGGGGGTGTCCGCGCCATCCTGGCCCTGGGCAGCTTCGCCTACGAAGCATGTTGCCGGGTGCTCCTGGTGCGCCCGAGGCCGCGGTTCGCTCATGGGCTCGAAGTCCCGCTGGCGGGCGGGCGCACCCTGGTGTGCTCGTACCACCCCAGCCAACAGAACACCTTCACCGGCCGGCTCACAGAGCAGATGCTCGACGGCGCCATCGGCCGAGCGGCGCAGCTCGCCTACGGAACGGGCCGCGGCTGACCAGCGCGCCCCGCGCCGCGCCGAGTGGCCCCGCTCGAAGCGCGGACGACGAGCTCCGGTTCGAAGCGGACCGACCGGTGCTTGTGGTTGGAGCCCAGGGCCTCTTCGAGCAGGAGCTCGGCCGCTATCGCTCCAAGCTCGTACTTGGGCTGGCGGACCGAGGTGAGAGCGGGGGAGAGCATGGAGGCGAAGCTCACGTCGTCGTAGCCCACTACGGCCATTTCGTCGGGGACGGCGACGCCCGCCTCGGACAAGCTTTTGAGTACCCCGAGGGCAAGCTGGTCGTTGGCGCACATGACCGCCGAGGGTCGCGGTGTCAAGGAAAGCAGCCCGATTGCCGCCTTCTCGCCCTGGTCAACGCTGAGCGCGTTGACCGTCATCTCCCGCAGGGTGGCGGGGCTGCGTCGACGGGCACGGCGGAGCGCCCTTTGAGCACCTTCGCGCCGGTCCGCGCACTGGCGGATTGAAGAAGGCCCGTTGACGAACGCGATCGCCTGATGGCCCAGCTCGAACAGGTGACCGGCCGCCAGTTCGCCCCCGCGGATGTCGTCGACGGTGGCGGAGCAAAGCTCTTGCTCCCCGCCATCCCGGTCGAGCAGCACGGTGGGGATGCCGCGCCCCGCCAGCTCGGCCACCTCGCGCAGGTCGTGTTCGACGGGGGTGATCAGCAGACCGTCGACGCGATGCTCCTCGAGCACGCGCAGGTAACGCCGCTCGCGCTCGATCGACTCGTCGGTCGAGCACACCATGAGCACGTAGCCGTTGTCGCGCAGCACGCCCTCGGCTCCCCTCACCATTTCGGCGAAGAACGGGTTGGCAATGTCCAGGAGCACAACTCCGACCGTGCGGCTCTTGCCGACCCGGAGCTGATGGGCGGCGGTGCTGCGAACGAAGCCCGTCCTGTCTATAGCCTCGAGGACGCGCTGGCGTGTGGGAAGGGCGACCACTTCGGGGTTGTTCAAGACGTTGGACACGGTGCCCAGAGACACTTGGGCAAGGTGAGCAACATCGCGGATGGTGACTCGCCTGTTGTGCCTTGACAGGTTCTGGATACCCCGTTAGCATACGCCGTCGTCGGGATTCGGAGGACCGGGTCTGAGTGACGCCTACTCGGGCTGTCGGGTCCTTCTTATCCGTGCAGTCGCGCTTCATATTTTGCGCGCCTTATTTGAAACGATTCATTTCTCCGGAGTGAGACCTGCTAGGGGGGTTCGGGAGCACTCTTGGGGCCGGTAGGTGGGAGGAGCTGATGCTGGTGAGCGACCTGAACGGTCCCCGCCAGGACGGGTGGGCGATCCACCCGGCGCAACAGAGCATCACGGTTCGGGGGCAACTAGATGGCATCTGAGGCCACCGAAAACGGAGACCGCAGCACTGCGCCCGGGCCAGCGCCCGAAGCCGCCAGTCAAGAGCCGCTGCTCGTGATGCAGCATGTGACTAAGTCCTTCGGGGCGGTCCATGCTCTGTCCGACGGCTCCATCGAGTTGCATTCCGGTGAGGCCCACGCGCTGGTGGGAGAAAACGGGGCAGGCAAGTCGACCCTGGTGAAGATCCTCGCCGGGGTCCACAAGCCCGACTCCGGCCGGCTCACTCTCGACGGCAAGGAGCTTTCGCTGCACGGGCCGGCCGCGGCCGGCGCGGCCGGGATCGCCGTCATCTACCAGGAGCCCACGCTCTTCCCCGACCTATCGGTGGCGGAAAACATCTTCATCGGTCGCCAACCCCTGCGCTCCTGGAAGCGCATCAACTGGGGGGCTATGAATACTGTGGTGAGCGACGTCCTGGCTCGCTTGGGGGTGCACCTGGACATCACCACCCTGGCGCGAGGGCTCTCGGTGGCCGACCAGCAGATCGTCGAGATCGCCAAGGCGCTCTCGTTCAATGCCCGGGTGATCGTCATGGACGAGCCCACGGCCGCCCTCTCCAATGCGGAAGTCGAGCGCCTCTTCGAAGTGATCGCCACGTTGCGCGCTCAGGGCGGTGCCGTGCTCTTCATCTCCCACCGTCTGGCCGACGTCTTCAAGACCTGCCAGAGGGTGACGGTGATGCGGGACGGCAACTTCGTGATGTCCGACCTCGTTGCCAACGTGACCGTGGAGAGCATCATCCGGGCCATGGTGGGTCGCGACGTCAGCGCCTTGTTCCCCAAGACGCCGGGCGCCTTTGGGGCTGAGGTCTTGAACGTAGAGCACCTGACCCGCGAGGGCGTCTTCACCGATATCTCCTTCAACGTGCGGGCCGGGGAGATCGTCGCCCTCTCGGGCCTGATGGGGGCGGGTCGTAGCGAAGTGGCGAGGGCGATCTTCGGCATCGACAACCGGGACGCCGGCAGGGTGGTGCTCAACGGCGCCACCATCCCGGCCGCGTCCCCGACCGTCTCCATGGCGGCGGGCATGGGCTTCGTCCCCGAGGACCGCCGCCAGCAGGGCCTGGTCATGAGCATGGCCATCGACCACAACATCGCTCTGGCCTCGCTGGGCCGGCTCAGTCACCGCCGGATCATCCTGAGGTCATCCGAAGCAAAGCTGGCGACCGATTGGTCGACCAGGCTGAGGCTCAAGTACGGCCGACTGAAGGATTCGGCCAACACGCTCTCGGGTGGCAACCAGCAGAAGGCGGTCCTGGCCAAATGGCTCGCCCGCCGGCCCTCGCTCTTGATAGTCGACGAGCCCACCCGCGGCATCG
>PMLI01000319.1 GCA_003158835.1 Acidimicrobiaceae bacterium | reverse complement strand
CTTGCGCACCGTGAAGGTCTCGCGCACACCGGAGCCTTTGCGGGCTATCACCGCTCCCTGGAAGGCCTGCACGCGCTCCCGGTTGCCCTCCACCACTCTCACGTGGACCCTTATGGTGTCACCGGGGGAAAAGTGGGGAACATCGTCTCGCAAACTTTCACGGTCGATCAGGTCGGTCGGGCCCATAACCAGAAGAGACTAGACGATCGAAGCCCCACTCGGCGAGCAGCGCCCGTTCCCCGGCCGAAATCCCGCCCCGAGCCGCCACCAGGTCGGGCCGGCGCTCCAGCGTCCGGGCCAGCGCAGCCGCCTTCCTCCATCGCAAGACACGCCCGTGATGACCGGACAGCAGCACATCGGGCACCGCCCAGCCCCTGAACTCCGCCGGCCGCGTGTACTGCNNGTAGCGGCCGCACAGGAGGGAGAAGCCTGCCCCCGCGGCCAGTTCCCGGGCCATGGCCTGGTCGAAGCGCCGGCCGCCCGGCCCGAGCAGGTACAGCGGCCGAACGGGGGCGGCGGCCTCGACGGCCGCGAAAACCGGCTCGGGCGCCAGCACCATCCCCGCTCCCCCGCCGAAGGGGCTGTCGTCGACGCTGCGGTGGGGGTCGCTCGCCCCGGACCGCAGGTCGTGGACCACGATGTCGAGCGCCCCGCCCCGCCACGCCTTGCCGATGAGGCTCGCCCCGCACCAGGCGTTCACCAGGTCCGGGAAGATGGTGAAGACCTCTGCTCTCATGGGTTCATAGTTCGAACCGGCCCGTCATAGTTCAAACAGACCGGGCGGCACCTCGACCGTGAGCCGGCCCGGCTCGCAGGCAACGACGAAGCGAAGGGGAACGAGGGCCCCGCCGTCCAAGACGAGCAGGTCGGAGGNNGCCCCGGCTCTGCCCGGAGGGCTCGACCACTTCGGCACCAATGAGCTCGTGAACGAAGAACCCGTCGGCAGCCGCCACCGGTTCGGCCCGCAACACGGCGCCGGCCAGGTCTTCGGCCGCGGCGCGGCTGGAGACTCCCGCGAACCTCACCAGCCATCGCCCTCCCGTCGGGCCCGACCGGCCCGGCACGGGCTGGGCGCCGCAGGTGTGGAAGTGGCCGCCCCCACACTCGAGGGCAGTCCCCGGCGCCAACCGTTCGCTTTGCGTCGTGACCAGAGCCACCACCACTTCGCCCTGGAGCCCGTGCGGCCGGGCGACATAGCCCACTTCCAGCAGCACGGCGGTCAATCCGCTATGTCGACGAAAACCTCTTCACCGTCTCGGGCGGCAGCAGCACGGGTGACGGCGCGAATGGCCTGCGCCGTCCGGCCCCGCCGGCCGATCACCCGGCCCACGTCGCCCGGCGCCACCTGCAGCAACAGGCGCAGAGGCTGGTTCCCGCCTCCTGCGCTCGTCTCCACCCCGACGGCGTCGGGGTCGTCGACGATGTGCCTGGCCAGATAGGCGAGCACGGCGCTCGCCGTCCCGCCCGGGACGCGGTTGTAGGGGTCGCTCACTTGGACTTGGCCGCCGTCGTGACCGGCGCCTCTTTGGGCTTGCGTACCGGGGCGGCCTCGATGAGGCCGGCGCCGGCCAGGAGGCGACGGACCCGGTCGGTGGGCTGAGCACCTTGGCTAAGCCATTTGGTCACCAGCTCCGGCTTCAATGTGACCTTGTTCTGCTCTTCGCGCGGTGCGTAACTGCCCACGATCTCTATGAAACGGCCATCGCGAGGCGACCGGCTGTCCGCCGCCACCACCCGATAGGTCGGTTGTTTGGTCTTGCCCATCCGCATCAGGCGGAGCTTGACTGCCATATCTTTTGCTTTCGTTCCCTCGTTCAGGAGCGGGCGGGGGGTGGAGATCCCCGCCTCAGCTGCCGGCGGACCCGCTAAGTCTAAGCGCGATGCCAGGGGCGCCGGGGCCCCCGGCTCAGGGCGAGGAGCTCACCGGCGCTTCTTGCGCTTGGCGGCAGCCTTCTTGCCGGCGCTCCGGCGCGACATTCCCGCCAGGCCCGGGACCTGTCGCATGTACGCCTGCACCTGCTTGAAGCGCTCGAGCAAGTCGTTGACGGCCTGGACCGTCGTGCCCGAACCGGCCGCGATGCGGGACCGGCGCGAACCGTTGATAAGCGACGGGTCGGCCCGCTCAGTCGGCGTCATGGAGTGAATTATCGCCTCCACCGGTTTTAGCATCGCGTCGTCCAGCTGCATATTCTTCACTTCTTTGGGGACCATCGGGAGCATGCCGATCAACCCGGACAGCGGGCCCATCTTCTTGACGGCCTGCAGCTGTTCCAGGAAATCCTCGAGGGTGAAACGACCCTCAGCCATCCGGGCCACGGCCTTTTCGGCGTCGTCCCGCTTTATGACGTGCTCGGCCCGGTCGATGAGCGTCAGCACGTCGCCCATGCCCAGGATGCGCCCGGCCATACGGTCGGGATGGAAGAGCTCGAAGTCCTCCAATTTCTCGCCCGTAGAGGCAAATGCGATGGGCTTGCCCACGACTTCCTTCACCGACAGCGCCGCCCCGCCCCGGGCGTCACCGTCGACCTTGGTCAGGATCACGCCGTCCAGCTGCAATGTCTTGTGGAACGCCTCCGCCGTCGTGACGGCGTCCTGGCCCGTCATGGCGTCGATCACCAGGAACGTGTAATGCGGTTGGACCGTCTCGGAAATCTCCCGGACCTGGTCCATCATTTCCGTGTCAATGTGCAGGCGGCCGGCCGTGTCGACGATGAGCACGTCCCGGCCGACGCGCACGGCTTCGGCCAGGCCTTTCTTGGCCACCATGACCGGGCCCGAGTCTTCGGAAAAGACAGGGACCCCGATCTGGCGCCCCAGGACCCGCAGCTGCTCCACGGCCGCCGGCCGCTGCAGGTCCGCCCCCACGAGCAGAGGGTTACGTCCCTGTTGCTTGAACCAGCGCGCCAGCTTGGCGGCATTGGTCGTCTTGCCTGCCCCCTGCAGGCCCGCCAACAGCACGACCGTGGGCGGTCTCGAGGCGTAGGTCAGCCGCAGTGCCGTCCCCCCCAGGATGCGCACCATCTCGCTGTTGACTGCCTTCACGACCTGCTGGCCGGGGCTGAGGCTCTGGGAGAGCTCCGCCCCCACGAGCTCGGCCCGCAGGCGGGCGATCACGTCCCGGACGACGAGCAAATTGACGTCGGCCTGGAGCAGCGCCAAACGGATCTCCCGCAGCGCCTCGTCGACGTCCTCCTGGCCGAGCCGGCCCCTGCCGCGCAGGCGCGTAAAGATGCCGTCCAAGCGATCGGATAGGGCCTCGAACATCAGCGGGCCATGCTACCTCTGCTGTCCGGCACTAACCTGCCCGCATGCAAGCCGCCATGCCTACCGGGGCCGACAAGCAGACCGCCGTCCGCCACATGTTCGACGCCATCGCCGAGCGCTACGACCTGGTAAACGGCATAGTGGCCATGGGCATGGACACCGGCTGGCGCCGCCGGTGCATCGACGCCCTCGAGCTGCCACCAGGTTCGCGGGTGCTGGACGTGGCGTGCGGTACGGGCGACCTGTGCCGGGGCCTGGCCCGGGCCGGGTACCAGAGAGTGGGCGTGGACTTGTCGGCGGGCATGCTCTCCCACGCCCGTACGAGCGCTCCCCTGGTGCTGGCCGACGGCCTGTGCGCCCCCTTCCGCCCGGCCTGTTTCGACGGCGTGGTGAGCGGCTTCGCGTTGCGCAACGTCGTCGACCTAGGTTCGCTGTTCACGGAACTGGCTCGCCTGACCCGCCCCGGAGGGCGTATCTCATTGCTCGACCTCGGCGCTCCGCAGGCCCCCCTGCTGGCCTTCGGCCACCGCATCTGGTGCAACTACGGCGTCCCCCTGGTGGGTTCGGTGCTCTCGGACGCCAGTGCCTACCGGTACCTCCCCCGAAGCTTCGCCTACCTGCCGCCGGCCGACGAGATGGTGCGGCTGCTCGAGCAGGCCGGCTTCGGGGCGGTCCAGCACCCGCTGCTTTCCGGCGGGATCAGCCAGCTGTACGTCGCCACCAGGCGAGACGGGGCGGGGCGGGCATGACTGTCGCCTCCCCCCGGCCGCCGGCCGGTGCTACCGGCCCGGCCACGGCCAAGCCGCCGGACGGGCACTGGTCCGAGGCGGTCCAGGACCTGTACTCGGTCACGGTCCCAGTACGACCCGAGTTGCTGGGCGACGTCGTGCGGGCCGGTGGCGGGCCCGGGTCCAGGCTGTGGAGCCGCAACGACATGTCCCTTCTGGGCCGGGGCGAGGCGCTCCGGCTGCCATTGCCGGCGGGCTGGGCCGACCCGGCCCACACGTCAGCGGTAACGCAGGCCCTGCGCCTCATCGGCTCCGACGACCCCCTCCGGGCACCGGGCAGCGGGCCGGTGGCCATGGGCGCCCTGCCGTACGACCCCGGCCGCGCCGGTCATCTGGTGGTGCCCCGCCTGCTGGCCGTGGCCCGAGACGGACAAGCCTGGGCCACCCTCACCGGCTCGGGCCGGTGGCCGGGACCGCAGGCCGGCCCACGGGCGGTTATAGAGGAAGAGCTGGCCGAACTGCGTCGCCAGGTCGGCCAGCAGGCCCGCTTGCAGTCCTTGCCGGACCGCTTCGAGCTCACGGCCCACATGCCTCACGCCGAATGGAAACTTCTGGTGGCCAAGGCGGTGGCAGAGATGGACCGGGGCGCCTTCACCAAGGTCGTCCTTGCTCGCCGGGTCGACGTCGTCGCCAACCGGCCGTTCGTTCTTCCCGAAACTCTCTCCCGCTTGGCGACCCTCTACCCCTCGTGTGCCGTGTTCCATGTCGAGGGCTTCATCGGGGCCAGCCCCGAGGTGCTCGTACGCCGGACGGGCCGTGACATCCTGAGCCACCCCCTGGCGGGGACCGTGGCCAGGAGCGGCGATACCGCCACCGACGNNTGGCCGGTCTGATGGCGTCCGGCAAGGACCGCCACGAGCACCAACTGGTGGTGGACGAGATCGCCGCCAAGCTCCGGCCCCTGTGCCTCGACCTCGAAGTCCCGCCCGTGCCTTCGGTCCTGGCCCTACGCAACGTCTCGCACCTGGGGACCGAACTGCGCGGCGCCCTGGCGGACGGCGCCGCCTCCAGCCTGGCGCTCGCTGCTCTCCTTCAGCCGACACCGGCCGTCGGGGGCCTGCCCACCGAGGCGGCCCTG
>PMLI01000335.1 GCA_003158835.1 Acidimicrobiaceae bacterium | reverse complement strand
CGCCAACCGGGACGAGCATTGCCCCATCCGCCCACACAAGGACAACGTCCTGGGTGCCTGGGCCGACAAGGCCGCGAGAACGCGAGCGGGCGGTCAGAAGTAGTCAGCGACATGACATCCATGGCAGTCGCGGGCAATTAGTCCTCATCCACGCCTCGAAGTCGGAGCGGTACGAAGGGGTACCGTGCTAGTACCTCCAGCGGGGTGCGTGCAGGCAACGACCACCTCATGATTTCGAGAGTCCCTTCATGTACCGTTTGGGACACTCGATACTGAGCTGATGTCTTGAACGGCCCAGCGCGTCGCCGGCCCGGGCGGGCGCAGGGCAGCTATCGCGGACTGATCGTCGGCGTCCTCTATTGGGACGTGGGACTGAGCCCATGGAGATCAGCGTGAACGACTCGGCAGGGAATCACCCGACCCGTTTCCTTGCGGACCTGACGCAGGCGATGCGTTCGACCGCTGAGGCGGCTCGTCTCTCGACAATCGAACAGTGCCGTCTCGACGCGCAGGCGTATGCCGAGCAGGTCAACGCTCGAACCAAAGAGGAGTCCGAGCAATTCCGCAAGTCGGCCGATGCTGATGTCGCGACGATCCGCGAGCAGTCGAAAGCACGAATGGAGTTGATCCGGCAGGAAACCGAACGCCGTATCTCGCGCCGCCGCGAGCTCCTCGATCGCGATCTGGAGGAGTTCAACGCAGCCATAGGGGTCGAAGTCGAGAGCGTCCAGCATCGCGTCGAGGCATTCCAGAGCGAGGTTGCCGAGTTCTTCGAGCGGCTCCTTCAGGGCGGCGCGGATCCGACCGTCTTCGCGACTATGGCGTCTCAGATACCAGATCCGCCTTCCTTCGACGAACTCGACCCGAATACGCTGGCGAGCGATCTGCGGGCCCGGCGGCAGCAGGCCGAGCGGGGCAGCGAGCACGAACCCGAACCGGCAGTAATAGCCAGGATCGCCCAGCAGGAAAACCTCCGTCTCCTCCAGGGCATCCGCGGCAGCGAGCACGGCGTGCATCAGGGCCAGGCCCACCCCGCTCCGCTGATGTGCCGGAAGTACGCCGAGCGGGCCAAGCCCCAGCGAGGGACGGTCGTCGACCCAGCCCCGGCTGCACACGACGTGCCCCACGACACAATCGTCCGCGACGGCCACGAGCGACAAACCGGGGACCATGTCGCCATCGTCGCGCAGCGCATCCACCAGCGCGACCTCCGCTGGCTGGCTGTCGTCCCCCCGGGAGAACGCAGCGGTATGAACCGCGGCGACCGCCGCCCCGTCGGCAGGGATCTCTCGGCGCACAAGCACAATGCGAACCTAGGCGGCGCCGCGCC
This sequence comes from Acidimicrobiaceae bacterium, assembly GCA_003158835.1. Lineage (GTDB taxonomy): Bacteria > Actinomycetota > Acidimicrobiia > Acidimicrobiales > Palsa-688 > Fen-671. The sequence continues at coordinate 4,516 of PMLI01000335.1, read as the reverse complement.
GCACATACGCTATTCGCATGCCTGAGCCACGAGCCGGCACGTTGACGAGGCGATCGCAATCTCGACGGTTCAGGACATCGACGGTGACGCGTCTCATACCATCTCGTAGAAGCGTGGGCGTCCATGAATGGTTGTTCTGGGCGCTAAATCCGGTACTCGTGAATGAGGCCGCTTCGCACGTGGGGCCTGGACTGGGGTCTTAAAAGCTGTTGCCCGACAACGGCCAGAGCGCTGAGGTTTACTTGGGGGCAGCGAACACTTTCACCAACGAACTCGTCGATGGGTCCACCTCGGTGACCGAGTTGCCCCTGGCGTTACCCACAAACAGGTCGGTCCCGTCCACCACCATGGCGTCGGGGAAGTCGAACTTGTACTTCGGGCCCGATATGTCGTAGCCCGGGGCGCGGATCATGCGGACGAGGGCCCCCGTCGATGCGCTCAGTTCGCCGTCCAGGGCCATGCCATAGGGCGTGTCGAGCCGGTACCGGGCGCCCGAGAGCTGCCTGACCAGGTGCCCACTGGAGGCGCTGACCTCGGTGAGCGAATTTGCGAACCAGGACGCCACCCATAGGTCGGCGCCGTCCACGACGATGTCCGTGGGAGCCTCAAAGCCCCACCCGAGCACGTTCCCTTCGCCTTGCCCGCGGGTGCTACCGTCAGCCTCACATCACCAACAGAGGGCTCAAGGCACTAGCCGAGGGGAGAAATATGTTGTCTGCGGGGTGTGGTCTTCTTGGCGCATCGCGGTGGCGTGAGCCCCGGCCGCTTGTTGCTCCTCGTTTCGGGCAGCGTTCGCCACGCTCCGTTGTCCCAGGCGCCGTGCGGCCCGACTCGTCTTCCCGGCTAAGGGGGTCGCTGCGAGTACGGCGAGGCGCGCCGGGGACCTCGCGCCCATGCCCGATCGGGCGACGCGCTCAGCGAGGGCCCGAGCTGTGCGTACGAGCCCCACTCCAAGCCGGTACCGTTGGCCAGCCACCCGGCCAGAGGGGGGCATAGGGGACGATGGGTTTGCGAATTCGCCTGGTTGAGCCCCGTCCGGCCGGCCATAACGTCTACGATGCCGTCCTCCTGCCCCGCCTCGGGCTCCCGCTCATCGGCAAGATGCTTGCTGGCTCGGGCCACGACGTCCGCATCTATTGTGAGGTGCTCGCACCGGTCGACCTCGACGACCTTCTCGGCGCCGACCTCGTCGGGATCTCCTCGACGACGGCCACCGCGCCGGCCGCCTACCGGCTCGCCGACCTCCTCGCCAGCGCCGGGGTGCCTGTCGTCCTGGGCGGCCCGCACGTGAGCTTTTGCGCCGACGAGGCGCTCGGCCACGCCCCCTACGTCGTGCGGGGCGAGGGCGAGCAGACGATCGGCGAACTCGTCGCCTGCCTTGAAGACGGACGGCCGCTCGAGGAGGTGCGGGGGCTCTCCTTCCGCTCTGGCGACGGGGAGCCCCACCACAACCCGGCCCGGCCACGCTGTACCCAGGAGGAGTTCGAGCGGCTGCCGGTCCCTGACTTGAACCTCATCGAGGGCCATGGCCGGATGAGCGCGAAGCCGATCATGACCCAGTGGGGCTGTCCCTTCGACTGCGAGTTCTGCTCGGTGATCACGATGTTTTCCCGGGTCGTCCGCCACCGGCGCACCGACCAGGTCCTCGCCGAACTCGAGGGCCTCGGCGCCGAGGACGTCTTCTTCTACGACGACAACTTCGTCGTCAACAAGGCCCGCACGACCGAGCTCCTTCGTTCGATGTGCGCCGCCGACCTCACGCCGCCCTGGGCCGCGCAGGTCCGCGCCGATGCCGCCCAACGCTCGATGTCCCGTCCAGAGGTGGACCATGAGTTCCTCACCCTGATGCGTCAGTCGGGCTGCCAGATGGTGATGGTCGGCATCGAGGCGATCACCGATGAGGGGCTCGCGCAGATCGGCAAACGCCAGCGCGTGGCGACGATCAAGCGGTCGGTCGGCGCCTTCCATGACCACGGCATCGCGGTGCACGGCATGTTCGTCGCCGGGCTCGACACCGACACCGCCGCCAGCGCCACGGCGACCGCCGATTTCGCCCGCCGGCTCGGCATCGAGACCTTCCAGCTGATGGTCGAGACCCCGGGGCCCGGCACGAGGCTGTGGGACCGGGTCGCCGCTGAGGGCCGCTTGCTGAGCGACGACTGGTCGCTTTTCGACGGGCACCACGTCGTCATGGCCCCGGCCCAGATGACCGCCCTCGAGCTCCAGCTCGGTGTCCTCGAGGCGATGCGCCGCTTCTACTCCTGGCCGGCCATCCTCGCCTCCGGGGTGACGAGCGCCCTCGGCCACCTCCCAGACCTCACCTCGGCCGTCCGGCCCGCCCTCCTCCGCCAGCTCCCGACGATCGCTCGCCTTGCCTGGGCACGGCGCTGGGACGACATCGCGCCCCTGGTTGACGCCGCCCTCCCGGCCCAAGTGCAGGCACGGGTGGCAGGCGCGCTCTGGCTCCCGGCTCTCCGCTTGTACGCCCGCCGCCAGCTCGCCGCCTGGTCGGAGCAGGACAGTTCGCGTGCGCACCTCGAGTTCCTCGCCTCGCTCCGCTGATCTGAGCTTCGACCACCTCGGTGCCCTGTGCCGAAGTGCCGCGTCCACCACTCCGGCATGGCTGGCGACGGTTTGAGGCGCTGGGCTTCCCACGCCCGCCTGAAGGCAAACCGTCATGAGGAGCTACTTGTCGGTTGGTGCGACGTTCCTTACCGGGCAGCCAGGGAGGGATCTGCCACTTAACCGGTGCCGCTGTGATAAGGAGAGAAGTGATGTTGCTCTCCAGGGGGGACCTCGGCCGCATGCGGAAGGAGCCTCCCAGGGACTGCTCGGGCTGTGGCGCCGAGGTGAGCCGCAACTACTGCCGGGACTGCGACGTGTTTTTCTTCGACGGCCACAGCCAAGGCTGCGCTGATACCGACGCCAGGGCGCACAGGGCGCACCGTACCTACGCCGGGTTCTCGGCCACCATCGACGGTGATGCCGCGACCAGGCTCCGCGGATAGGGGGACGAGGAGGATCTGCGCGGAGATTAGCAACGTGGGGCGCTCGCCCAGCTTCGTTGACCGATATTCTCCAGGCCGTTGGACCACAGAAAACCAACGCTTATTATGCGGTGGTACCCGGGAGGTGCCCAGCAAAGCCGCTACCAAAGAGAAAACTGCCCATAGTAATACGGGCACATGCGTTGTCATTTCGATCGTCCGCATCTACTGGCGAAGATGGTTCCTTGCACCCTTTTGACCGGGGAAGCAATAGGGCACAACGAGGCACTAATACCGACCGAGACAGCTCAGGTACGTTCAACAACCCCGACGAGACCGGCGTGACCAAATGAGCCGGGAGGTGCCCTCAAGGTTCTTGGCTACCATGGATGTTGAGCCTCTCCCGCAGACCGGTCAGCTCGGCCATCCGGTCGCCGACCTCGTCCGCGATACGGCGGAGGTCGTCGAGACCGGTTTGTTCTACCGGCAGGCCGCCACGGTACGCAGTTCTGTTATAACTGACCCGCCTTAGTGACTCGTCGGGCTGGTCACCCACCCACGACGCGTGAGTTTCCCGCGCCCAGTGCCCGCAGAGCTTGTTCACCGCTACGCACCAACTGACGACCTGGGCACAGATGGGTTCGTCGGGATGGTGCTGCTTGACCAATCGGTCGAACTTGGCCGCCAGCTGGGAGGTGTTGTCGCCCGCTAGCAGGGCCTCCACGCTGGGCCCGTCCGCGCCAGGGACGAGGTCGCGTACCGTCCTGAGCAACGCCAGGTCGAGATGGCCGAGCGCCGTCACGATCGAGCCCATAACCCGGAGGTGCTCGTCAGAAAGGGGCTGGACGTGGTGACCAGCAGGAGGAGTCGGTGGCAGGCTCATAGGTCGAGTAAACCAGTTCCGGAGGCGTTTCAGTCAGCCGCGGCTCTCTATCGAGCTGAAAGTGCCACCTCTCTAGGAGCGGGCGCAGCGCCGCCGGACGAGGCGGCGGTGCCAGTCAGGACCGTCTGCGGCGTCACCAGGAACGAGCCCCACCGGTCCCGAGGGACAAGGCTGGAGAGCAGCGCCACCAGAGCACGGTCAGACCATCTGAAGCGCGGCCTGGCCAGATGCCGGCCGCACCGCCAACTGGTGGCGCAGCACGAGGATCTGGGTATCCTTCGAAAAGGCGTCCAGACGGTGGAGGCGGAGGAGCTGAAGGGCGCGTCGGGCGAGGCGGTAGAGAAACGACAGGACCACGGGCGGCAGCATGGCCGAACGCATCGTCCCTGGTCAAACCCTGCGGCGAGTTACTGGGCCCCACAGGTTCGGGGCGTGGGGCTGGGCCTTTGCCACCGGGCCGCCAACCGTCGGAGGCCGAGCGGCGTACCATTAGCGCTAGGGCCGCTCTCCCGGCCCAGGAAGGCCCAACGTGGCCATAACCGATGTGACCCGAGGCCCGGCGCCGAGAGAAGCGCTGCTGGCCCGGGCCCTGGTGGAGCTGGCCGGCACGCTCGTGGCGGGTTTCGACGTGGTCGAGCTGCTGACC
>PMLI01000400.1 GCA_003158835.1 Acidimicrobiaceae bacterium | reverse complement strand
TCCGGTGAAGGGGTGTGGTTGAGCCGTGTAAGGGAAAACCTTACGCACGGTTCTTTGGGGGTGTTGAACGACACACTCGTTGGTCACGCGGTGGCGCTGGAACGGCAACGGTGCTGAGGATGGTCTGAAGCCAAGGCATGGTTGCATTGTCGCTGGTGGGAGCGGCAACCTGAGGAGGTCCATAAGCAAGGGCCCCCTCGCTCAACTCTTAGCCGGAGTACGAAGGGGCCCTCTGTGATGCCTGGAGGGCACCGTGGTCCTCATAGTAGGGAACGAGCCAGAGGTTGTCGGAGCAGACCTTCGTGCGGGCAAGCTCGCCTGCCCGCATTGCGAAGCTGACCTGCGCCCGTGGGGCTCGGCCAGGTTGCGGACGACGCGCCTCGCCGTCGGGGTGGAGCGCCACCAGCCGCGAAGAGGCCGTTGCCGGGGCTGCAAGAAGACGTCGGTCCTGCTAGCCGAGCGGTTCTTCGCCCGGCGGGTAGACGAGGCAGCCCTGATCGGCGAGGCCCTTTTCGCCAAGGCCACCGGCTCTGGCCAGCGGGCGGCCGCCGCCCGCACCGGCCGGGCCCGCGAGACCGTGCGCAACTGGTTCGCCCGTTTCGGTCACCGCGCCGCCGAGCTGTCCCGGCACTTCCTCGCCTGGGCGCTGGCCCTCGACGCGCGTTTGCACGAGGTCTCCCCGCAGGGCTCTGGCTTCGCCGACGCCGTGGAGGCTCTGGCATTGGCGGCCCGGGCGGCGAGCATCTGCTTTAGCCCAAAGCCCGTGTGGTCCTGGGCGAGCCGCATGACCGCCGGAGGGCTGCTCGCCAACACGACCTGGCCCTACCCGGCCCCGCCCTGAGCGGCGAACCTTTCTTTTGTGCGGTTATAGCGATCGCAAAAAGGAGGCAGGATGGACCGCTCAGAAGACATAGCCCTGTTCCGTTACGGGTTGATCCGCGCCGCGGCCGACGAGGGGCTCACCAAGGCAACACGTGGCTTGGTCGTGCGCGCCCTGGCCGCCCAGTCCCACACCGGCCCGAGCGGCCAGGAGGTACAGGTGTCCCGCCAGACCATCGACCGATGGGTGCGCGCTTATCGTAAGGGGGGATTTTCCGCTCTTCGCCCCGGGCCACGCCGGGTCGAGCCCCGCACGCCGCCCGAGGCTCTGGAGCTCGCCTGCAGGCTACGAAAGGAGGACCCGGCCAGGAGCGGCGCCCATATCGCCGAAGTGCTCCGGGCCGCCCAAGGCTGGTCGCCCCACCCCCGGACCCTGGAGCGCCACTTCAAGGCCCTCGGGCTCACCCGGGCCGCCCTCAGCGGTGCCAACGTCGCTTTCGGGCGCTTCCAGGCCGACTACCCCAACGAGCTGTGGACCGGCGACGCCCTGCACGGCCCGGTCGTCGCGGGCAAAAAGGCGGTCCTGTTCGCGTTCATAGACGACTGCTCCAGGCTTGTCACCGGGCACCGCTGGAGCTATACCGAAGACACCCTGGCCGCCGAGGCGGCGTTGCGCCGTGGGATATTGGCGAGGGGCCTGCCTTCCACGTGCTACTTGGACAACGGCTCTAGCTTTGTGTGCCGGCAATTGTTGCGCGCATTAGCGGTCCTCGGGGTGAGGCTCGTGCACAGTAAGCCTGGGCGCCCCGAAGGCCGTGGCAAAGTGGAGCGATTTTTTCGCACCGTCCGTGAGCAGTTCTTGGTCGAGGTGGCACATTCGGAGGTCCCGTCCCTGGAGGTGCTCGAAGAACGTTTTGTTGCCTGGGTGGAGCAGTCCTATCACCGCAGGGCCCACTCAGAGACCGGCGAAATGCCAATAGAACGCTTTTCCCGCCTGGCCAAACCGCGTTNNTAGAGCTGGTCTTCGACCCGTTCGACTTGGAAAAGGTGGCCGTGCGCTACATGGGCCGGGACTTCGGCCTGGCGGTGCCGCAAAAGATCGGCCGGCACTCCCACCCCATGGCAAAGCCCAAGGCCGAGGCCGGGCCCCCCACCGGCATCGACTACCTGGGCCTGTTGGAGGCCAGGCACAAAGCCGAGCTGGGGCGCCTGATCGGTTACCGGGACATGGGCAGCGAGATCGCCGCTAAAGGAGGTGCCGAATGAGCATCGACCAGGTACGGGCCTATTTCGGGTTCACCAAGATGCCCTTTGGCAAAGCCCTGGCCCCTTCGGCGTTATATAAGAGCCACGGCCACCAAGAAGCGGTGGCCAGGATCGCCTTTTTGGTCGGCGAGGCCGCCATCGGCGTTGTCACCGGCGAGGTGGGCTCGGGCAAGACCGTCGCCGCCCGCGCTGCGGTGGCTGAGCTCGAGCCCTCCCGCCACAGCATCGTCTACCTGCCCAACCCCGCCGTCGGGGCTCGCGGGCTGTACGCCGAGCTGGTCAGCCGCCTGGGGGCCGAGCCCCGGTTCCACAAGGCGGCCCTGATCGCCCAGGCCACCTCGCTATTGGCCGCAGAATGCTCGGAGCGGGGCCGGCGCCCCGTGGTCCTGGTCGACGAGGCTCACCTCCTCGATAGCTCCCAACTGGAAGAACTGCGCCTATTGACGAGCAGCGAAATGGACAGCGCCAACCAGTTCGCGCTCATCTTGATCGGCCAGCCCCTGCTGCGGGCGCGCCTGCGCTTGGGGAGCTTCGCAGCCTTGGAGCAACGCCTCGCGCTGCGCTACGTGGTCCCGCCCATGAGCCCCGAGGAGACCGCGGGTTATGTGTCCCACCACGTGAAATTGGCAGGTCGCGCCGACACGTTATTTTCAGACGACGCCGTCGCCCGGGTGCACCAGGCCGCCCGGGGCTTGCCCCGCGCCGTCAACAACCTCGCCCGCCAGGCCCTCGTCGCCGCTTATGCCGCCAAGGCCGCCATCGTCGACGACAAGGCGGCGCGCTCGGCGGTCGCCGAGATGAGCGCCGAATGATCGACTACCAACGCATCAGCATCACTATCGAGCTCCCCGACACCGCCCGCCACGACCTGGCGGCAGCCCAAGTGCTTCTCAAGGTGATCGCCTGGTTCCAAGACGAGCACGTCCACACCGGCCGCGTCGCCATGGAGCTGCTGCCCCCGTCGCGCTACTGAGCCTCCTACGTGCCGGCACCGTTGCTAACGCGCGGTGCCGGCACTGCCATGTCCCGGCCCGGGAACCTCCGGCCAACCGACGACATAATCACCGCCGCAGTCACCTTCGCCGCCGCTCAAGACAACGTGATCACCCAATGTCCTCAATGGCAATGCCGCCGGCATGGTCACGTTGGCTGGCGGCTAACAGGGGGAGCGCTGGAGACGGGGTAGGCCCGTCGGCCATCTGCGGGCTCCGGGCCGGTGTGCTGAGAAACGCCACCACGATGGCCTGGTCGGAGCCCAGCCGACGATCAGCCGCAACCGCGCCAGCGCTCTACCCGACC
>PMLI01000286.1 GCA_003158835.1 Acidimicrobiaceae bacterium | reverse complement strand
GGCGGCCGCCCAGGAGGAGCGCTTGGTGGACGCCAGAGGAGACCGTTCGCGCCGGTACGACCTCCCTAAAGCGCCGATCCCGGACCGTTCCGTGTGAACCTCAAAAGTGTTCCGACGGGCGCGCAGATGCTGACAAAGTCGACAGCTACACGGCCTGTCAAGGAGCGTTTCGTGGGCTCGATCGGGGACGGAACTGCACTGCGAGGCACCGCAGCCGAGAGAGAACGGTACGGCGTCCCGCTGGCTTCCCGGGACGCCCAAGCGGTCGCGGCAGCCACGACGGCCAGGCCCAGCTTCTCGTCGATGAGCGGGTTGGCCGACGGCCGTCTCCCCCATCGCTCCCGCTGCCTGCCAGGTTCCCCGTGCTCCAAAATGACGCCCTTCTCACCCTCCCCGGCGGCCTCTACAAACGCGCCTAGCACGGTAGATAACCGCTTTGTCCACTCCCTCGCGGGCCCTGGACAGTTCGACAGCAGCCTTCCCAGGCGCGCCGTTCCGGGGCGACCGGCCGTGGCCGTCAGGCCCCTCTTCGGCGCGGTCGTTCCGTGCTGGAGGACGCGAATGGTGTCAACCATGGGTGACCCGAAGGTCAGGGCTCGCCGACGCGCTGAAGGAGGCGGCGAGCCGCCGCTTCGAGTTGTGGAAGGTCCTCTTTGACGGTGGCAGCGATGATGGCGTGCGAGGTGTCGAAGTAGCGATGGGCGAGCCGGTCACGCATCCCAGCGACCTGGGCCCACGGCAGTTCGGGCTCGGTGGCGAGCAGTTCAACGGGGAGGGCCTTCACGGCCTCGCCGGTTTCGATGAGCCGGACGCGCACGGCATCGAAGACGAGCCCATCATGAAGGTCGCCGCGCTGGAGGTGGGTGGCGATGGCGTCGATGGCGGCCAGGACGTCCTCGAGGCGCTGGCGGTCGCGTCGGCTCACAGGGGAACGGCTTCAGCGAGCACATCGCTGGCAAGGCCTGTCTTGAGGTCTGCGGCAGGGACGAGGTCGACGGGCGCGCCCAGCAAGGCTTCGAGCTGGGCTTGACAGCGGGCCAAGGTTAGAAGGCTGATGCCGACGGGGACGTCGACGAGAAAGTCGACGTCGCTGTTCGGCTTGTCTTCTCCGCGAGCGACGCTGCCGAAGAGGCGCGGATTGCTCAAGCCGCTGCGCTCTAGCAGCACCAGGATTTCGTCGCGGTGCTCTCGGGCCCGTCGCGCGAGCACGCCGCCCTGTTGGGCAACGGGACCGGGGGAGATACGGACCTCGAGGTCGGAGCCGGTTGCTTCGATGAGCCGGGCGAGGGTCGGCAACGAAGGTTGGCGTGCGCCGGACTCATAAGCGCTGACGACGCTTTGGGTCACACCGGCCCGCTGAGCCAGCTCTGCTTGGGACAGGCGAGCTTGCTGTCGGGCCGTGCGGAGAAGAGCGCCCGCAGCTTCCATACCAGTAGTATAGCGGATCGTCGATACTCGGGCAGGCTGATCGTGTTACCGACTGGGCCCAACCCCGGGGCTGCGACGCTGCGCGACGTGCGCGACGTGCGTTAGGTACGCCGGTGCCGGATCGTCGAGGCGTCTTTCTGCACCGACGTTTGGCTGCGCCGGTTCGGCACTCGGGCCGGTCGGCTCGGGTGTACGTCGCGAGCGAGCCGGCTCAGGTAGCGCGTGCCGATCCTCCCGGCAGCGTGAACGTCCGGTGCGCTTCCCGCCTCGTCAGTCGTTACCGACAATCTCGATGCCCCGCTCCCTCGCGTGCCGCGCGCTGAGTTCGCGCAGTGCCGAGGCGAGCCGCCCGAGGTTCTCCTGACTCGACGCTGGCGTGAAGTCGATTTCCAGCGTCGGCGGGAGCGGTGCTCCGAACGCCCGCGCGGCGAAGGCGCCGATCACCACCTACTCGACGCGATGCGCGTTGAGCACGCCGATGATCGCCTCGGCGTCAAGTGCCGATGGCAGGTCGGTCACGAGATGGCCGACCGGTTTGGTAACCCGGCGCGCTGGCCGCCTTCGGTGAATCGTTTGACGTTGTGCCGATGGGCGGCGACGACGCGCTGGTGCTCTTCGGGGCTGCGAAGCTGATCGAGCGCGGCGAGAACGAGATCGTGGTCATCGAGCGGCTCAAGCCGGATCCGCATCTCCAGGCCCGCTGCGACGAGGAGTGTTCGAGTGTCGAGAAGGCTGGATCGGCGTGACCGGACTCAATCCGAGCAACCGTAGACTGTGCGACGCGTGCCCGCGTCGCCAATTCGCGTTGGCTCAGACCGGCGCGAACCCTGCTCGTGAGCAGCGCGCCGGCGACTGTGGCACGCGTGGCAAAGCGGTCGACGACCGTCATCACTCTCGTGATAGCGCAGACGCCATCAACCCGGGCCAACGGTTCGAGCGCGCTTCTCAGGCGCTCGCAGTCCCGCACGCGTAGGTGCCGTTCTGGCGCGTTGAGCAGGTGCGGCGCCCTGGGTTATTGAGCGCCTATTATGTGAGCCGCCGGCCGCTGTCCTTCGCTGGTTATCAGGCCGTTGGCGACTGACTCGACGGCCGCACCAATCGACGCCGAACGTGAATTCGGCTTCGTGCTGGTCTGCCCGCCGGTTCGCGCGTCGTTCTGGTGTGCTGTCCGCTCCAATTCTGGACGAAGCATTTGGGTGCCCGGTTTGGCTGGGTTGGGCTCACTCGACCCAGGGCCCCACGGCCATGCCTTTCTTCGTGCTCACCCAGCCCAACACCAGATATCCCAAGGCTCTGTTCCGTTTTAGCCACCAAGGCCCTAGCGATGGGTCCCGGTCCAAGCCCAGTACGGGGGCTCGACACGGCCACAGGTCGTCAGCGCCGTTCGGGGGAGCGGCGAATGGCGCGAGCGACGCGGGCAGGACTGGTCGGCTTCGGCACTGGCGAGGCCCCCGGCGCCCGGAGCGCGCTGAGCATGTAAGCTGCAAAACGTTCCCACGCCTTGGGAGCGTGGCACTTTGTGGTGTTTACCACCCCGGCGTTGGCCATCAGTACCAGGACGAGATCCTCCAGTACGAAGTCGGCGCGCAGCGCTCCCGCGGTCCTAGCGCGCTCGATAACGTCGCTCAACCCGACGGTGGCGGCACGAAGCTGCCGATCGAGCTCGGGGGTGGTCGGGAACGTGAGAGAGAGCACATCCGCGCACCCCGCACCGGCGGCCTGCATGGAGCACGCGGCGCGGGACGAACCCGCTGAACCCCTCCCACGGGTCTGGCGCCGCAGCAGCTGCTTTAGCCGCAGCTTCATAGGCCCGGAGCCGCAGCTCGAAGGCAGCCGCGACCAAGTCCTCGCGGGTCGGGAACCGGCGGTACAACGTGGCGATCCCCACATCGGCCCGCCGGGCGATCTCCTCCAACGCTGCGTCGGTGCCGCTTTCGGCGAACACCCGCCTCGCCGACTCCAAGGTGGCGTCGCGGTTGCGGGCGGCGTCGACCCGCAACGGGCGGGGGGTCTCGCTCGGCGCCATACGACCAGCGTAGCCACGAAGTGGAAGTCACCCTACGCTTTGGTCCAGGGGCCCGCTATGGTGCGGAGGGTACCCTCCACCTCGTGGGCGATGCCATGAGGCCAAACGCCCAACGCGCCGTGAAGGAAGGACGCCAGATGACGGACCAGCTCGAAGTGCTCCGGACGTCCGTCGCCCGCTTACGCGGGATCGTCGAGGGGCTCGGCCCGGGCCAGCTCCCGGCGCCGGCCTACCCCACTGAGTGGACGATCGCTGATGTCCTTTCCCATCTGGGCTCGGGGGCGGTGATCTTCCAGCGCTAGTTCGACGACGCCCTAGCCGGACGTGAAACTCCGTCCAGTTTTGCCCAACCCGTCTGGGACGAGTGGAAAGCGAAGTCAGCGCAAGCGAAGGCGGCCGACTCCCTCGCCGCCGACGAAGTCTTCTTAGAGCGTCTGGGGTCACTTGCCGACGACGAGCGGGCCCGCTTCGAGTTCGCCATGGGGCCCATGACCTTCGACTTCGCCGGGTTCGTCGCACTGCGGCTCAATGAGCACGCGCTCCACACCTGGGACATCGAGGTGACCCTCGACCCAGGCGCCGCCGTGGCCCCCGGCTCGGCCCAGGTCGTCATCGACAACCTCCAGATGATGGTCCGCTTCACCGGCAAGCCCACCGGCACAGATCACACCGTCGCCGTGCGGACGAGCGAGCCCCGGCGCGGCTTCGCGATCGTCATCGGAGCCGACGCCGTCTTGTTAGAGCCCGCTGAGCCCGCCGACGAGCCGGACCTCTTGATCCCCGCCGAAGCGTTCATCCGACTGGTCTTCGGCCGCCTCGACCCCGGTCACACGCCCGCAACTCGCGGGCCAGCAGACCTGGACGAACTGCGAAGGGTCTTTCCCGGCCCCTGAACACCGCCCGCTAACAAGACGGACCGCAGGCCGGCGGTTACCGCGCTGGTACTGCGGCGACTGGCTACCCCGGGCCCCGCTCGGACAGGAGAGCGGCCAGCTCGCGATTGTCGCCCGCCGCGATAAATGAGCACGACGGCGACACGATCGGTGAGCACGAACTTGAGGCTTGGTGCCCATTATCGGTGGCGTCGGGTGGTCATGGCGATGGCGGCGATCTCTATCGGGGCGCGCTCGACCAGATGTCCACCGGGTGCGATCAACCGCCGGGCAGCGGCGCCAGGAGCCGGCCCCGGCTGATCGCGGCGATAATGCCCCACGGCGAGGTACCGGTCCACCCGAACCGGCGGACCGCCGCCGACGCGGCAAGCCCGAGGGCTTCGACGGCATCAGCCAGTGGCGTGGCCCGCGGCTGGATGTTGGGGATTTCGCAGCCCAACGCGAAGAGCACTCGCACGGCCTGGCCGCGGAGGTGCTCAGCTCGACGGCGGGCCCTACGCAGCCAGTTGCGGACGGTCGAGGGCGGCAGCCCCAGCTGGTCGGCGATGACCCGGTGCCCGTGACCACCTGCAGCTTTGAGGAGCGCAGCACCGACGGTCTCGACGGCGTCCCGCCGACGAGGCAGTGCCGCCAGCGCCACCAGCACATGCGTCCACCTGCAGCTCGTGCAGATCCCCCGGCGCGGCCGGGAACTGACGTGGTGCCCGTCCTGGTGTCGGACCACCCTGGGGCGGGCGTGCCCCCACGGGGCCAGCCGTCCGGCACAGGCGCACGACAACCGCCCGCCAAGCAGGTCGAGCTCGACCTTGTCCTCGTGCAACGAGACGATCACATCCGGTTCTTTCTCCCATGCCGCCAGTCTCAACGAAGCACGGCCCTGGGGAAAGGGCCAACTCGTGTTGGGGATCATGACCGTCGCCGGCAGAGATCGCAAGACAACGCTTCTGCGCGCCACAGGCCACCGGCCAGCCTGTTAACGCCAACGACAACCCAATGATCACCAAGGATGTTCAGAGATCATGACGCCAGACGCCGCGTCGATGCTCAAGCTACGAGACGCTCAACAGCGATCGGGGCTGATGTGGCGCTTGTAGAGAGGGCCGCACGGCGTCTCAGCCAAACGCAGCGACAGCTCGCCCAGGTCTAGGTCTCCCCGGTCGGCAGAGTAGGCCTCGGCCAGAAAGGTGAACTCGTTCATGATGCCGACGACGCTGCGGTTGGAGGTCTTGGCGACCCGCCGTTCAGCCATCTCCTCTGCTTCTGCTCCCGTGAAAGCCGGGCTCGCCCCATGAGCGCTCAACAGCGTGCTGAGCGCGGGCACGAACCGCTCAAAGAGGGTGGTCGAAGGGGCGAGGGGCACCAAGAGGGGCAGCAGGGTCGCCTCGTTGACGAAGAGGGCGAGCTGGGGGCGCCAGAACAGGGCGGTCGCGTACCAGTCCCCGAGAGCCGTGGTCGAGCGCTCCTCCTGCTGCGGCGCCGCTGCCCGCAGGCAGTGGCGCAGCTTCTGTTGTGGCACGGACAACCAGCACCGCTACTGATTGGCGGCCTTGTCAGTGCCTGCCCGGGCCCGCAGCCGCGCGCACAGCTCTGGCAGCGCCATCCCGAGCTGGTCGGCCACCGCCCTGGCC
>PMLI01000168.1 GCA_003158835.1 Acidimicrobiaceae bacterium | reverse complement strand
GGTACGTCGTGTACTTTCCGCCCGAAACAACCACGAGCCCCGGTGCCGGCCGGGAGACGGCGTGCTCCCGGGAAAGTTTGGTGGTGGTGGCTCCCCTTCCCGTCCCGGCGCGCCCCTCGCCCGGGCCCCGCACCACGCCCGAACCGGCCACCAGAGGACGGAGGCCAGCGAAAACCGCCTCGACGTCCGGCCTGGCCAGCGGCTGGGCCAACACCTGGTTGAGCTCCGACAGGATGTAGTCGACATCGGCCATCGTCGCCAGGGGCCTGGCTTTACTGTAGGACCAGTCGGTATCGGTGGTGCCGATCAGCCAGTGCTCCCCCCAGGGCAAGACGAACAGTACGCTACGTTCAGTACGCAGGATCATGCCCGTCGTGACAGCCAGTTTGTCCCGCTTTACAAGGAGATGGGCACCCTTCGAGGGCCTGATCTGCACCGGCCGGTCGACGCCGGCCAAGACCTCGGTCTCCTCCGTCCACGCGCCTGTGGCCAGCACGGTGACCCGGGCCTGGACCTCGTGTTCGCGACCCGTCTCCGAGTCCCGCACGGTCACACCCCCGACGCGGCCGCCTTCGCGTCGAAAGCCCACCACGGCGGCACGGTTGAGGGCAACCGCGCCGTACGACACCGCCGTGCGCACCAGCTCGACCACATAGCGGGCATCGTCGACTTGGGCGTCGTAGTACAGCACGGCCCCGCTCAACGTTCGCGGGTCGAGCCCCGGTGCCGACTCCAACGCCCGGCGCTTACTGAGGTGCCGGTGGAGCGGGAGGCCGCGGCCATTGCCTGTCGACAGGCCGAGGACGTCGTACAGGGCGACGCCGGCGCCTACGTACGGGCGCTCGAAGAAGGGACGGCGCAGCGGGTAGAGGACCGGCACCGGCCGGACAAGGTGGGGCGCCAGGTGCTGAAGGAGCAGGGCCCGTTCCCTCAGCCCCTCGCGCACCAGACGAAAATCCAACATCTGAAGGTACCGGAGCCCTCCATGAACCAGCTTGCTGGACCGGCTGGACGTTCCCGCCGCCCAGTCCTGCGCCTCCACCAAGCCCACGGACAGCCCTCGGGTAGCCGCGTCAAGCGCGGCGCCGGCACCGGTGACCCCGCCCCCCACCACCAGGACATCGAGAGGATGGCCGGTAAGGCGGGCTATGTCCGCCTGGCGTCGCTCGGGGGACAGGGCACTCGACTGCCTCGCGGTCAGCTCCATACGGGGGACCGGTCACGTCGTACAGCAAGCACCGCCCGGGTGAGGTTAGGGCCGGGGCGGGCCGTCCGCAAGTGACCTCCGGCCCGAGCGTACTGTGAGCCAAATGCGAGACTTCGTAGGGGCGATCGACCAGGGCACGACCAGCACCCGTTTCTTCGTCTTCGACCACGACGCCAAGATCGTCGCCCACCACCAACTCGAGCACAACCAGCTGCTGCCTGACCCGGGGTGGGTCGAGCACGACCCCCTCGAGATCCTGGAACGGGTGCGCACGGTCATGCGGACCGCCCTCGCGGACGGCGGTCTAGCCGCATCCGACCTCGCCGCCATCGGCATCACCAACCAACGCGAGACCACCGTCGCATGGGACCGGCACACCGGGTTGCCCTTTATGAACGCGATCGTCTGGCAGGATGTGAGAACCGCCCGGGCCGTGGCGAAAATCGAGCGCGGCAACGCGGCACCGATGGTCCGGGAAAAGACGGGGCTACCTCTGGCGACATATTTCTCGGCCCCCAAGATCCAATGGATCCTGCAAAACGTCGGCCCGGCCCGGGAGGCGGCGGTCGCGGGGACGGCCTGCGCCGGGACCATGGACGCCTGGCTGGTGTGGAACCTGACCGGTGGGGCGAGAGGTGGACATCACGTCACTGACGTGACCAACGCCAGCAGGACCCTGCTCATGGACCTGCGCAGCCTGTCATGGGACGACGAATTGCTAGCCGTGTTTGCGGTGCCGCACGAGATCCTCCCGGAAATCCACCCGTCTTCAGGGATGTTCGGGGATATTTACATCGAGGGAGCAGGAAGTGCGGGAGTGCCACTGACCGCCGTACTGGGCGACCAGCACGCGGCGATGATCGGTCAGGTATGCCTGCGCCCGGGGGAGGCCAAAAATACTTACGGGACCGGCAATTTCCTATTGATGAACACGGGGACGGAGATCGTGAGGTCGGGCCATGGCCTTCTCAGCACCGTGTGCTACCAGTTGGATGGTCAGCCTGCGGTCTATGCGCTGGAGGGCTCTGTGGCCGTGACCGGAGCGGCCGTCCAGTGGCTTAGGGACCAGCTCGGGATCATAAGCGAGGCCGCGGAGGTCGAAGGTTTGGCCGCGGAGGTCGAGAGCTCTGGTGGTGTCTACTTTGTCCCGGCATTTTCCGGCCTCTTTGCTCCGTACTGGCGCTCGGACGCCCGGGGCACCATCGTGGGCCTGACACGTGCCAGCACCAAGGCCCACCTGGCTCGGGCCACTCTTGAGGCCATCTGTTTCCAAACCCGCGATGTCGTGCTCGCCATGGAAGAAGACCTCGGCCACAGGCTCGAGGCTTTGAAGGTGGACGGTGGCATCACCGCCAACGGGCTTTGCATGCAAGTACAGGCCGATGTTTTGGGCGTGCCGATCTCCAAACCGGTGGTAGCCGAGACCACTGCTCTTGGTGCCGCCTATGCCGCCGGGTGCGCAGTCGGCTTCTGGTCGGGTGAAGACGAGCTGCGCCGGAACTGGCGGGAGGGCCGCAGATGGGAACCGCTCTGGGACGACGACCGCCGGCGCGGCGCGTACGCCAAGTGGACAAAGGCGGTGCAGCGCGCCCTCGAGTGGGCCGAGCCCTAGGGGCCCCTTCCCATTGCGACCGCGCAATCTGGTCACCGCCGTGCCTTAGCGTGTTGGTGATGGCAGTCGACCCCGACCGTGGTGGCGGCCGCCAGGCCGAGCGGCGGGCTCAACCAGCAGGCGCGCTCCCCGCCATCCCGCGCCACAGACGGTGGCCCAGACGAATGCTCATAGGCGCCAACGTCCTCGTCCTGGCCCTGCTGGCCCTGGGTGCGTCCGCCTTCGGCTACGTGCAGTGGCGCCTCGGGCAAGTCAACCACATCCAGGTCAGCGGCCTGGGAAGGAGCGCCAAGCCTGGGGCACCCCTCACGATCCTGGCCGTCGGGAGCGATACCCGCACCCTCGGGAAGGGCACCAGCTCCGTCTTCGGCAGCTCGCAGAGCGTAACCGGCCAGCGGTCCGACACGATCATGCTGGTGCGCGTGGTCCCTGCCACCTCCAGTCTCGCCATCCTTTCGGTACCCCGGGACCTGCTCTTGCCGATAGCGGGCATGGGCACCACCCGGATCAACGCCGCCTTCGACAGCGGTCCCGACCTACTGGTGAGCACGGTCCAGCAGGACCTCGGGATCACCGTGAACCACTTCATGGTGGTCAACTTCTATACGTTCACGCAGATCGCCGATGCCATCGGAGGGGTCTACCAGTACTTCCCCACACCGGCCAGAGATGCTTACTCGGACCTGAGCGTGCCTCGGGCCGGCTGCGTCCTGCTGAAAGGCGGCCAGGCGCTGGCTTTCGTCCGGTCGCGGGAGTACCAGTACTACCTGAACGGCTCCTGGCAGTACCAACTGGTACCGGAGAGCGACCTGGCGCGCATCCAGCGCCAGCAGGACTTCATCAAGTTGGCCGTAAAGAAGGCGGAGCAGGTGGCACCCACTAACCCGATCGCGCTCAACGGCGTGGTCGCCGGCATAACCAGCAGCCTCACTGTGGACGACTCGTTCTCCGCCTCGCTCATGTTGAGCCTGGCCAAGGTGGTCCGCCACGCCAACGCCGCGGGCATACCGGAGTGGACCTACCCGACGGTCAACTCGACGGCCGTACCCGGCGCCCTTGACCCGGTACCTTCGGCCGACCAGCAGATCGTCCAGCAGTTCCTCAGCTATGGGCTCCCTCCGGTCAAGAGCGCCACCGGCGGGACCGCGACCACCGGCGGGACCGGGACCACGAGCGCGGTGAGCGCGGCTGGCGGGGGCGACGGGATCGTGCTCACGGCGGCGCGGACGGCTGGATCTGCAGCCCCCGAGGCATCCGTTTCGCCGACCACCGCGCCGCCCGCGCCCGACGTTGCCCCCGACTCGTCTTCGTTCTATGAGGGCCAGTACGTACACTNNCAGTACGTACCGCCCGGTTTGCAGCCCGGGCAGGTGCCCCAGAAGTGCCCGACCTGATGCTGCCACCCGCCTTCGGACGGCCGTGGCCTGAGTGGGCAGCTCAGGGCAGGCGGGCCAGGGCCTCTTGGTAGACGGACGCCAGGCGGTCCCATACAAGGTTGGCGGCGGCGTCGATCTCCTGACGGGCGGGGTCGGCGTCAAACCAGGCAACGGTCTCGGCGATCCCGGTGGCAAAGGGCACCGTAGCCCGGTAGCCAGGGACAACACTACGGAGCTTGCTGTTGTCGAAGACCGTGCTGTAAATCTTGTCACCGAAGAGCGTGCCCAGCAGTTCGGGGTCGGCGGCCACTATGGCGTCACTCGGCACATGGAGGACATTCGGCTCGGCCCCAGCGGCGGCACCGACGAGAGAGTAGATCTGGTTCCACGTAAGAGCCTCGTCGGAGGTGATGTGGAAGGCCTCGGCGATGGCGGCCGGGTTGCCCAGCAGGCCTAGAAGGCCTTTGGCGAAGTCACTGTTGTGAGTGATGGTCCACAAGCTGGTGCCGTCACCGGGGACGATGATCGGAGCGCCCCGGCGCACCCGGTCGATGATCGTGTACGGCTTGTCCCAGCTCCCGATCACAACCGGGACCTGAGATGGCCCGTAGGTGAGCGAGGGCCTCACGATGGTGTAGGGGAACCCACTTCGTTTTCCGGCCTCCACCAGGAGCTCCTCGCAGGCGATCTTCTGGCGCCCATAGTCCCAATAGGGGTTTGACTGCGGCGTCGCCTCGGTGATCAACCAGTGGCTGGGCGGCTTCTCGTAGGTGGCGGCGGTGGAAATAAACACGTACTGGCGAGCGCCCGAAAAGACCCTGAGGTCCTGCTCGACCTGGCTCGGCACGTAGGCGGTCCACTGCACGACCACGTCCCACTGCCGCGGTCCCACGGCCACCCTCACCTCGGCTTCATTGCGGGCATCGGCCACGATGGTGCGCTCGGGGGGCACGGGGACCTCCAGGCGGGAACGGCCCCGGTTGAGCAACCAAAGGTCATGGCCGGCGGCGACAGCGGCCGCCGAACAAGCACTGCTGATAAGGCCGGTACCACCGATGAACAGGACTCGCATGGCTGGGTGCCTCCTCTTCGAGCCTCCTGCCGGCCCCGTGCAGGCCACCAAGGGCGTCGGCTCCACAATAAGGCGGTGGATGAAGGCACGTCTGGTCCGAGCCAGGCACGGGTACTTTGAGCGGATGGACGTTCGACAGGGCCGGCCGTTCCCGCTCGGGGCTACTCCCACGGCGGAAGGGACCAACTTTGCCGTGTCGTCGGAGGTCGCCGACGCCATCGAGGTCTGCTTCTTCGACGATGACGGTCACGAGCAGCGGGTCGAGCTACCGGCACGTACGGCCCACGTCTGGCACGGCCTGGTGGCCGGGACCGGGCCGGGACAACGCTACGGGCTCCGGGTGCGAGGGCCCTGGGCGCCCGCGGATGGGCTGCGGTGCAACGGGGCCAAACTGCTCCTGGACCCGCACGCCACCGCCGTCGACGGGGAGGTCATCTGGGGTGAGGAGGTGTTCGGGCACCGCTTCGAGGAACCCGACGAAGCCAACGACGCCGATTCGGCGCCGTTCATGCCGAAGTGCGTCATCACCGACCGGCAGTTCGGCTGGGGACCTGACACGGCGCCGGGCATCCCTCTGGACGAGACGGTCATCTACGAGACACACGTCAAGGGCCTGACCCACCGCCACCCCGACGTCCCCGAGCATCTTAGGGGCACCTACGCGGGCCTGGCCCACCCGGCGGTAACGAGTTACCTGACCGACCTGGGGGTCACCGCCGTCGAACTGCTACCCGTTCACCAGTTCGTCCACGACGCTCATCTTCAAGAGCGCGGGCTCCGCAATTACTGGGGTTACAACAGCATCGCCTACCTGGCCCCCCACGGACAGTACAGCTCGACCGGGACGATCGGAGGCCAGGTAGACGAGTTCAAGGCGATGGTGAAAGCGCTTCACGCCGCCGGTCTCGAGGTCATCCTGGACGTGGTCTACAACCACAC
>PMLI01000500.1 GCA_003158835.1 Acidimicrobiaceae bacterium | reverse complement strand
GGCCGTGCGTTCGTGCTTGACCTTGACCATGACCCGCTTGCCCGGGACGTACGTAAGGTCGGCCGGTTTGGCCACCACACCGTCCAGGCCCGCACCCTCGAAACGCTCGAACCAGTCCTGCGCCACGGACCGGTGCCGCGTCGTCGGGGTCAGGTGCACCCGGGCGGGCCGGCCCGTGTCGCCGGTCGGGCCCAAAATGCCCACCAGCACGCGCCGGCGCTCGTGGAAAGGCTGGCCTCGCATGTCGCGGTCGCCCAGTGCCAACAGGTCAAAGGCGACGAAGGAAGCGGGCGTCTTTTCCGCCAACATGCGGACGCGGCTGGGCGCCGGATGGACCCGCTGGCTCAGGGCGTCGAAGTCGAGGCCCGCCGGGCCGGCCACGACCACCTCGCCGTCCAGCACCACCCGATCGGGCAGGGCGGCCCCGAGGTCGGCCACCAGCTCGGGGAAATAACGGGTGAGGGGCAGTTCGTTGCGGCTGCCCAGCTCCACCTCGGATCCGGAGCGGAAAACGATGCCACGAAAGCCGTCCCATTTGGGCTCGTAGAAGAAGTCACCATCGGGGAGCCGGCGCTCCAACCTGGCCAGCATGGGTGCTACCGGCGGGGGGACCGGCAGGTCGGCTACGCTCACGTGCGCTCTCCTGGGGCCGCCGCCGGCCCGGACCAGAAGCTGCTCAGTGCCCCCCCAGGCGAGCGGCGATGGCGGCCGCCAACGCACTTTGCTCTATCTGCTCCAAGGGGGCGGGCAGGGCCAGGCACCAGTTGGGCCACTGGTCGATCGTACCCGGCATGTTGGGCCGCTCCTCTACGGCCAGGGCGTCATCCAGGACGGCGGCCCGCAGGGCGCAGGGAGCCTCGGCCAAACAGGCGTACACGGCTTCGACCACCTCGGGGAGCGGGCGGCCCTCGTCCGAGCCCGTCCACTCGGCCAGTCGCCGGCGCAGCGCGGCGGGCCCTTCCTCGTTCACGGGGACGCCGGCCCGGCGTTGGGCTTCGGGGTCGGACCTCGTCCATACCCCAGCCACTGTGGGCAGGTCATGCGTCGTTACCGCGGCGAGCGCCTGGACCGGCCAATCGTGCGGCCGCTGCGGTTCGAACCAGAAGAGCTTGTAAGAGAGCACGCCGCTCTGGCCCAGGACGTGGCGCACGTGGTCCTCGACCGTCCCCAGATCCTCCCCCACGACGAACGCCCCGGCCCGGGAAGCCTCCAGATGAAGCAGACCGACCATGTCCTGCCATACGTAGCGGACGTAGGCTCCTTGCCGCGGCTCGGACCCCAGGGGCACCCAGAACAGGCGGAACAGCCCCATGACGTGATCGACCCGAAGCCCCTGAGCCGGCCGCAGCACGGCCCGTAGCATCTCGATGTAGGGCTCGTAGGCGGCCGCCCGCAGCTTCCACGGGTCCCACGGCGGCAGGGCCCAGTCCTGGCCCGTGGTGTTGAAGTCGTCGGGGGGCGCCCCGACCCGCATACCCAGGGCCAAAGTGTCCTGCCACAGCCACGCATCCGCCCCGCCGCCGTCCACCCCGACGGCCAGGTCGCAGATCAGGCCGGCCCCGTTTACCTGGGCGGCCGCGGTCAGCTGGATCTCGCACAGCCACTGCAACCAGGCGTGGTAACGCTTGCGCCCGGCCCCGTCCGCCGTGGCCGCGAACTCCCGGACCCCCCGCTGCGACGGGTGGCGGTACTCCTCCGGCCAGTTCTGCCACGGCAGCCCGTGCCGCTCGCCCAAGGCGCAGAACGACGTGTACCCGTCCAGAGTGCGGCCCCGCCGGGCGATGTACGTCTCAAACCGCTCGTCGGTCCCGGACCGCTCGAAGCGCGAAAACAACGTTTCCAGGGCTTGCGACTTGAGCGCCCACACGCGGGAACGGTCGATCAGCCTTTGGCGGTTGAGTTCCCTTGCCTCCTCGGCCCGCGAGGGCAGGCCGGGCAAGGCATCGGCCCCCGGGACTTCCTCGATGCGGATGTAAAGCGGGTTGAGGAAACACCGCGAGCTTGGGAAATAGGGGCTCGGTTCTGGCACGGGCCCTATGGCGGGGGCATGCAAGGGGTTGAGAAGGACGAAGCTCGCTCCATGGTCCCCTGCCCAGCCCACCAGGCGGCGCAGGTCGGAGAAGTCGCCCATCCCCCAACTCGTCTCCGAACGGGTCGCGTAGAGCTGGGACGACCAGCCCCACGTACGCCCCGGAGGGGGGGAAGGGCAGCGGGGCGGGTAAACAGCGACCGTTACCGGTGCGCCGCCCCCGTCCGGCTGCAGGCGGTGATAGCCGATAGGGACCGCGGCCGGCCGCGGTCCACCCGGCTCGAGGTGAACCGTCCCTCCCTCCTCCAGGAACAGGGTGCCGGCGGGCAACTCGGCCGGCCAGGGCCTGCCCTCGCCCCCCTCCCCGGTTACCTGCTCCACCGTGACCAGGGGCGCCGGGCCGCCCGGCTGGCGCCGGCCGGCACCCATCGCCTCCAGCACGGCATAGGCGGTGGCCTCGGGGATGTCCTTCCAGTGGCCCGCCACGTCCCAGTACCCGGGCTCGACTCCCCACGCCTCAAGGTCCGAGCCCTTCACGCGTCTGTCCTCATCTCGTCCCGCTACCCATAAGAGCCGCTACCCATGAGAGCAGTTTTCCACGTAGCTCCCGGGCACGAAGGCATCCCCCCGTAACACCGGCCCGGCGCGTACGCTGGCGCGGGTGACTGGAGCGCCGGCGGCCGCCGGCCACGTTGCCCCGAATGGGCCTGCCCTGGCCGGCGGCGTGGTTCTCGGGGAGTGCCGGGTCCTGGCCGGGACCAGTTCCTGGGCAGACCGTTCTCTGGTCCGGGACGGCAGCTTTTACCCGTCACGCTCGCTCAGCGCCGCCCAACGACTGGCTCACTATGCCAGCCGGCTACCCCTGGCTGAGGTG
>PMLI01000342.1 GCA_003158835.1 Acidimicrobiaceae bacterium | reverse complement strand
GGGATGCAGTTCGACAAGGGCTACATCTCGGCTTACTTCGTCACCGACCAGGACCGCCAGGAGGCTGTTCTGGAAGACGCTTACGTGCTTATCGCCAATCAGAAGATCAGTTCCGCCCACGATCTCATCGCCATCCTCGAGCGTGTCATGCAGGCCGGCAAGCCGCTGCTGCTGATAGCCGAAGACGTCGACGGCGAGGCTTTGGCCACGCTGATCGTCAACAAGCTGCGGGGCACGTTCTCGAGCGTGGCGGTCAAGGCGCCAGGTTTCGGCGACCGCCGCAAGGCCATGCTGGCCGACATAGCCGTCCTTACCGGCGGCCAGGTCGTGTCCGAAGAGCTGGGCGCCAAGCTGGAGAACACCGACCTCACCCTGCTCGGGCGGGCTCGCAAGATCGTGGTGGCCAAGGATTCGACGACGATCGTCGAGGGCGCGGGCGCCGAGGCGGACGTCAAGGGCCGTATCGCCCAGATCAAGCGCGAGATCGAGGATACCGACTCCGACTGGGACCGGGAGAAGCTGCAGGAACGTCTGGCCAAGCTGGCTGGGGGTGTGGCTGTCATCCGGGTCGGGGCGGCGACCGAGGTCGAGCTCAAAGAGAAGAAGCACCGTATCGAGGATGCCGTTTCGGCTACCAAGGCTGCCATCGAAGAGGGCATCGTCCCCGGCGGTGGCCTGGCCCTGCTGCGTAGCCGGGCCGCCGTGGACGCTCTGGCCAAAACCCTCAGCGGAGACGAGGCGACCGGGGCTTCTCTAGTCAGCAAGGCCCTCGAAGAGCCCCTCAAATGGATTGCCATCAATGCCGGGGTCGAAGGCGCTGTGATCGTCGAGCACGCCGAGCGCGAGACGGGCAACATCGGCTACAACGCCCTGACGGGTCAGTTCGAAGACCTGGTCAAGGCGGGCGTGATCGATCCTGCCAAGGTCACCCGCTCCGCTCTGCAGAACGCCGCTTCGGTGGCGGCCCTTCTGCTCACGACTGAGGCGACCGTTGCCGACAAGCCCGAGGACGACAAGGCTGCCGGAGGCCCCGGGCCCGGGGCGGGCCGAGGCGGTATGGGCGGCATGGGCGGCATGGGCATGTAGCCCTGCCCTGTCCAAGTCTTTCCTGTTCACGCGATGGGGCCCGGCATCATGCCGGGCCCCATTTCCTTGGCTGCGGAAACCGTCGGGTACCTCTAGAGTGTCTTAACTCCCGTGAAGAAGACCACTCCTAAGCACGCCGTCGACCAGGCGGACGACCCCCCGAAGCCGGCCGGCGGCCCTCGGGCGCGGCTCGAGCGGCGCTGGCCCCGTCGCACCCTGGTCGTCACAAACGGCGTCGTGTTCCTGTGCTTGGTAGCCATGGCCTCGGCCTATGGCTATGTCCGGTACGAGATCGGGTCGATCGTCACCGACCCCGGCAAGGACCTAACCTTGCCCGGCTACTACGCCGGAGGCAGCGGCCCGGCCCCCAAGGCTCAAGGAGCGGCGGACGGCCTGCAGCCCGAGAACATCTTGCTCATCGGCAATGAGACCCGTCAAGGCCTCACCTCGCAGCAGCAGCAGCAGTTCGGCTCGTCCTTGACCTACTCCGGGACGCTGGCCGACATCATGATGGTCCTGCACCTGGACCCGGCCCACCGCACAGCGTCCATACTTTCCATCCCACGCGACCTGTTCGTCCCGATGCCGGTCGGGAGCCCCGTTGGTTCCTACCAGAAGATGGACGCCGCCCTCAACGACGGCAAGGAAGGACCGGACAACCTCGTCAACGCCATCCAGGAAGATCTCGGCATTCCCATCAACCATTTCGTGGAGCTCAATTTCAACGGTTTCATAGGCAGCGTCAACGCACTGGGCGGCATCAACGTCTACTTCCCTGACCCTGTTTTTGACGCCGACTCCCTGCTCTACATTCCCACCGCCGGGTGCCATCACCTCAACGGGTTCTATGCCTTGACACTGGTGCGGGCCCGCCACCTGCAGTACGACCCCCCAGGCGACACCGCGCCTCGGGCATATTGGCCCTACGATCCCGAGTCCGACCTGGCGCGCATCGTAAGGACGCACACCTTCATAAAGATCGTGGCGGACACGGCCAAGTCGAAGGGCAAGACCGACCCGGCCACGGCGGTGTCGTTCCTCGCCGCCGTCGTCAAACAGATGACCGTGGACACCGGGCTGAAGAACCAGCTGCTGAGCCTGGTCCTGCACTACCGCAACATAAATGTGGCCAACGTGGCGGAGACGACGTTGTCAGTCACCGGCGTCAACAACTACTACTACGGCGGGTACGGGATGGGCGACGTCCTCTTCCCCGTCCAGCCGGCCGACAACAATGTCATAAAGGCGTGGGACGGTGACGCTTTACCCAAGGCGCTCGCCCCCAAATCGGTCAGCGTCGTTAGCATCACCGGCAGCTACGACGCCGCCCTGGCGGCCGGCCAAGCGCTGGCCTCACAGGGCCTGAAGGTCAGTGGCGAGACCACCGGTACGGTGCCCTCGAACACCTCCGAGACGCTTGTGCTCTACCACCCCAAGGACATAGCCCGGGCCCTGTACGTCATGAAGTACCTGTCCGGAGCGGTAATGATGCAGGTCAGCCCGTCCGTGGCCCCCGGGACCGTGGAAGTTGACCTCGGGTCGACCGTCAACGTGGCCGCCAAGCCCGTCCCGGCCACGACGACGACCACGACGGTCCCGATGACGACCACCGGTTCACCGACGACCACTCTGACGACGACCACCACCGCCTCCACCACGACCACCACGACGCCGACGACCACCCTCGCCACCACGACCACAGTCGCTTCGACCACGTCGACCACGCGGTCCCCCGTTACCACCACGACGGTGCCGACACCCAACGGCGCGCCCGCCACCTCATCCTCCGACCAGCAGGCACCGTGGGACCCCCGGGCCTGCTAGCGCCGCGTGCCGTGCTGCTGCCCCTGAGGCCCGGCCCGGCCGCGACGGCGCGTTCCGGGGTCTCGGACGCCGGGCGGCGGGCACTAGTGTGGCGCCGATGGAAGCACCCACCCCGGACCCGAACAAGCTCCTGCAGACCTGGATGGAGTGGGAACGAGGGGAAGTGACGCCGGGCCGGGTAATGGCCAACATGAAGACCGCTGGCCTGCGTCAACTGCTCGAGCAGCTTTCCGGCCCGGGTGGGCCGCCTTCGGCAACCGGGACCACTGAGCCCGGCGCCGCTCCCGAGCCCGGGGCCACGCCCGAGCCCGAGGGCGAG
Source organism: Acidimicrobiaceae bacterium (assembly GCA_003158835.1). Taxonomy (GTDB): domain Bacteria; phylum Actinomycetota; class Acidimicrobiia; order Acidimicrobiales; family Palsa-688; genus Fen-671. The sequence goes on along the minus strand of PMLI01000342.1, from coordinate 3,601 downwards.
GCCCGACCGGTGGGTGGTCCGCCGTCGACCTGGGCCCCGATCGTCTGACGCCCCGGGGGTTAAGCACGTGCCGGCTCGGATCCCGCGTCCGGAGGGAATGCGGCTCGGCCCCCCCGCCCCGTGGTCCGCTCTTCCCGAAGGGCGGCGTCGCGGTGTCTCGGTCGACGCCGTCCGCCTGGCTCTGGCGGCCCGCTCCCGCCAGGCCCGGCCGCAGGGCCCTGTCGACGTGACACGGGGCGAGTTGCCTTTCCAGAGCGATTCCAGGCCCGCGGCCGTGTTGTGCTTGCTGTTCGACGAGGGCGGCGAAGCCAGCGTGGTGCTGACCCGGCGCTCCGCCCACCTGCGCTCTCACGGTGGTGAAGTGTCGTTCCCCGGAGGTCGTCTGCGTCCCGGGGAGACGCCTCTCCAGGCCGCCCTGCGGGAGGCCAACGAGGAGGTGGGCCTCCGGCCTGCCTCGGTCGAGGTCTTAGGCGAGCTCACGCCGCTCACGACCCGGCTCAGCTCCGCCCTGGTCTATTGTTTTGTCTCCCGCTTCGAGGGGCCGTGCGCCGACGGCCAGGCGCTCCGGGCCGACGGGTCCGAGGTGGACAAGATCTTCTGGGTGCCCCTGGCCCGCCTGGCCGAGAACGGCGTGTTCCACGAGGAGTTCTGGCCCGCGGCGGAGGGCGACGCCGGGGCAGGCATCGCCGCGTTCAGGTCGGTGCCGTTTTTCCAGTTGGAGGAAGACGTCGTCTGGGGCGCCACCGGACGGCTGCTCACCGAGCTGCTGGACGTCGTTTTGGTCCACGGGGACGCAGGAGGCTCCGCAAAAGGTACCCTGGACGAGAGATGATCTGTCCGCGCTGCGGTGTTATGAACAAGTCCGGGGAGCAGACCTGCTCCCGTTGCTCGGGTTCGCTCGCTCCTTCGCCCGCCCCGGAGCGCCGGCCTCACCCGGTGCTGCCGATCACCAGGCGAGCCGAGGTCACGATGCACAGGGCCGGCGTGACCAGCGAGGCGGTCGGGACGGTCAAGACGGCGCCGGCCGGCACGGCCCATCCCTCAGCCGGGGCCGCACCTCAGCCGGGGCCGGGGGCGGGCCACAGCGACATCTATTTGCTGGCCACCGAGCGCTCGACCGGCCAGCCGGCCCCGCCGGAGGCACTGATGGGCCAGACCGAGCCGGCGGTCGGCGAACGTCGCGGCCGGATGGCCATCGGTTTGTCCGGGGCCTGATCTCGCCCCGTCGCGATCGCCCCGGCGCCCTGAAGGCGGCCCCTAGACTCGGGGCTTAAAGCTCAGCGACGCGCACGAGAGGCAGGCAACGTGGAAATCGAGATCGGCAAGGGTAAATCGGGGCGACGGGCGTACGGCTTCGATGACATCGCGATTGTCCCCAGCCGGCGGACGAGGGACCCCGAAGATGTAGACATCTCCTGGGAAATCGACGCTTTCCGATTTGACCTCCCGCTCATGGGGTCGGCCATGGACGGGGTCATCAGCCCGGCCACCGCCATTGAGATCGGCCAGCTCGGCGTCGTGGGCGTGCTCAACCTCGAAGGTCTGTGGACGCGTTACGACGACCCCGAGCCCTACCTCGAAGAGATCTCCCAGCTGAGCCCCGACAAGGCGACGGCGCGCATGCAGCAGATTTACGCCGAGCCCATCAGGGCCGAGCTCATCACGGCCCGGATCCGTGAGATCAAGGCGGCGGGGGTCGTGGCGTGCGGCTCGTTCACTCCCCAACGCACGGCCCAGTACGCCAAAGCCCTCATCGACGCCGAGCTCGACCTCTTTGTGGTCCAGGGCACCGTGGTCTCGGCCGAGCACGTCTCCAAGACGGTCGAGCCGCTCAACCTCAAGCGCTTCATCCGCGAGTTCGAGATCCCGGTCATCGTGGGCGGTTGCGCGTCCTACCAGGCGGCTCTCCACCTCATGCGCACCGGGGCCGTCGGCGTTTTGGTGGGTGTCGGCCCGGGCCACGCCTGCACGACCCGGGGCGTGCTCGGTATCGGAGTGCCCCAGGCCACCGCCATCGCCGACGCCCGGGCGGCCCGGGCCCAGCACCTCGACGAAACGGGCGTTTATGTCCACGTCATAGCCGATGGCGGGATGGGGACCGGGGGCGACGTGGCCAAGGCGATTGTCTGCGGTGCCGACGCCGTCATGCTTGGTTCGCCGTTGGCGGCGGCGGCCGAGGCGCCCGGCCACGGCTACCACTGGGGCATGGCGACCTTCCATCCGACCCTGCCGCGCGGGGCGCGGGTGAAGACCGAGGTACGGGGCACCCTGCGTGAGGTCCTCGTCGGCCCGGCCCATGAAAATGACGGCCGCATGAACCTGTTCGGGGCCCTCAAGACCTCGATGGCCACCTGTGGCTACGGGAGCCTGAAGGAGTTCCAGAAGGCGGAGGTGATGGTGGCACCGGCCCTCATGACCGAGGGCAAGTCGCTCCAGCGTTCGCAGCACATCGGGATGGGCCACTAACGGCTTGGACGGACGCGACCCCCGCTCACATATCCGCGGGTGAGGCACTCCTCTCGGGCCTCAACCCATCTCAAATAGAGGCGGTGACCCATACCGGCGGGCCTCTGCTCGTCGTGGCCGGCGCCGGGTCGGGCAAGACACGGGTACTGACGCACCGCATCGCCTGGCTGGTGCGCGAAAAAGGGATGTCACCCTTTTCCATCCTCGCCATCACTTTTACCAACAAAGCCGCCGACGAAATGCGCAAGCGGGTGGCTTCGCTGGTGGGCCCCGTGGCCGAGCGCATGTGGGTTTCCACTTTTCATGCCGCCTGCGTGCGCATACTTCGCCGGGAGGCGGCGGCACTCGGTTACCAGCCGTCCTTTTCCATATACGACCAGGCCGATGCCGTCCGCCTGACCGGGTATGTGGTCAGGGAACTCGGTCTGGACGGGAAGAAGTTCCCGGCCCGAGCCGTCCACGCCGCGATATCCGGTGCCAAGAACGAATTGCTGGGCCCGGCTGATTACTCCGAACGGGCCCGGCGCAGCTCCATTTTCGAGCGCAAGATCGCCGAGGTCTACCAGGAGTACCAGCGCCGGCTCGTGACGGCCAACGCCATGGACTTCGACGACTTGCTCGTCCTCACCGTCCGGCTGTTCCGGGAGCACCCTGAAGTGCTTGCCTCGTACCAGGACCGCTTTTCCCACATCCTGGTGGACGAGTACCAGGACACCAACCGGGCTCAGAACGAGCTGGTGATCCAGCTGGCCGGCGCCCACCATGACGTCACGGTGGTGGGCGATTCGGACCAGTCGATATACGGGTGGCGGGGCGCGGACATAAGGAACATCCTCGAGTTCGAGCGCGCCTTCCCCGACGCCAGCGTCGTCGTGCTCGACCAGAACTACCGTTCCACCCAGACGATCCTCGACGCCGCCAACGCGGTTATCGCCAATAACGTCACGCGCAAACCGAAGGACTTGTGGACGTCGCAGGGCGGAGGTGAACAGCTCGTCCGTTTCGTGGCCGAGGACGAGCACGACGAGGGCGCCTGGCTGGCCTCGGAGGTGGCGAGGCTCAGGCGGGAACAGGGCTACCGCTGGGGCGACATCGCCGTTTTCTACCGGACCAACGCCCAAAGCCGCGCCATCGA
>PMLI01000025.1 GCA_003158835.1 Acidimicrobiaceae bacterium | reverse complement strand
TCGGGATCGGGTAGAACCCTATGTGCCTGGCGAAGCCCGCGAAATGTACGAGGTGGCGGCCGTTGAGATCGAACGTCGGGATCGCGTAGCTGATCGTCTCGATCGCCTCCGGCGCCGACGCTCGGATGAGATCCCGAACCTCTTGCAGCGCCTTCTGAGTCTCGGCCGGGAAGCCCGCGATGTACTCGTCGATCGTGCCGGCGGTAGGCCTGTTAGGCATCGTCTGTACCTCCCCGCTCATTGTGCCTGCAGGCGCGCCGATTCGGCACTCAGTCCATGCCCGTGAGACGCCGCTTCAGCTCGGCCGCATCGAGGTGGACCGCCTCGACCTTGCCGACCGTCGGGTCCGGTCGCGCGCCGTCGTGGCGGAGGCTCGCAGCGCTCACGAAACGGTCGAAGACGGCCAACGCGTCCAACGGCCCGGGTCCTCCCTCGGGGTGGTATTGGACCGTTTCGATCGGGAGTGTGCGGTGACGAAGGCCCTCGACCGATCCGTCGTTGAGATCGATCTGGCTGACCACGAAGCCGCTCGTCTCCGGCAGGGTTTCACCGACAACCGTGACCTCGTGATTCTGGGCCGTGACCTGGACGAGGCCCGTCTCAAGGTCCTTTACCGGGTGGTTGGCGGCGTGGTGGCCGAAAGGCAGGCGCCGCGTGCTGGCGCCTGCAGCACGACCCACAATCTGGTGCCCCAGGCAGATGCCCAGCAGCGGTCGACCGTCTGCGATGACCCGGCGCGCGAGAGCGACGGGGCCGTTCAGACGGGCGGGGTCACCCGGACCAGGCGAAAAGACGACGCCGTCTATGTCTGGAGCGAGCGCCTCGGCAGTCGTTGCGGTATGGGGCAATACCCGCACTCTCGCCCCGCGGCGCCGGAGGCTGCGCACGATGTTGGTTTTGAGCCCGAAATCCAGGATTGCCACCAACGGGCCGCTTTCCGACGCATCGCCCTCGTCGCGAGCTGCTCCCGGCGAGACCATGGCCACGAAATCCTGGTCCTCCCAACGGGTCACGGCTCGGGCAAGGGCACGCGCCTCGTCCGGGTCGGTCTCTCCGGGAGCGGTGACGACGGCGCGCAAACTGCCGCTCGAGCGGAGATGTCGGGCAAGGGCACGCGTGTCCACCCCCGCGATAGCCGGGATGCCGGCCTCACGCAGCATCGTCGCGAGCTGGCGGGCGTCGTCCAGGACCGCCGCAGTGGCGTTGGCCACGATCAGGCCTCGGAGCCAGGGTCGCTCGGACTGGTCGTCATATCGGACCCGGCCGTAGTTGCCGATCAGCGGGTAGGTCATGACCACCATCTGGCCCGCGTACGACGGATCGGTGCAGATCTCCTGGTACCCGGTCATGCAGGTGTTGAAGACGACCTCCCCCGACGTCGCAGGGTTGAGCGGGGCCCCGAAGAGCCACCCCTCATGGACCGCGCCGGACTCGAGTGCGAGCCGCCCCCTAGGCACCGGCGGTCTCGGTGGGCGGCGCGGGCGCGGGCCACGGGAGGCGCTGCCGGTCGTGGTGGACGAGGGCGCCGTCGACCAGGGTCATCAGCACCCGTCCATGGAGCCTCGCCCCGAGCAGGGGCGTGTTCTGGGAGCCGGAGCGGAGGTGCGCGGGTTCCACTGTCCATTCGGCCGCCGGATCGAAGAGGACACACGTGGCCGCCTCACCGATGCGCAGCCGGGGCTCGCGAATGCCGGACGCCTTGCCGAGCACCCGGTAGGGCCCGATGGTGAGGCGGTCGACCAGGGTGGGGATCCAGTCCCCGCTCATCCCGCCGAGGGTGATGCCCACCGCGAGCGCCAGCTCCAATCCGATCATCCCCGGGGCCGCCCGGTCGTACGGCAGCGCCTTCTCCTCGACCCGATGGGGGGCGTGGTCGGTCGCCACCGCATCGATCACGCCGTCACGGAGACCCTGGATCAACGCCTCCCGGTCACGGTCGGTGCGGAGCGGGGGATTCACCTTGAGCAGGCCGGCCGGTTGCGGCTCGGTCGCGAAGGGGAGCCACATCCCGAGGTGATGAGGGGTCGCCTCGGCGGTCACGTTGGCTCCCCCCTCCTTGGCCCGGCGGATCATCTCCACGCCGGCAGCCGACGACACGTGCTGGAGGTGCACGTGTCCCTTCCCGGCGTGGGCCAGAGCCCGTAGCGCGTAATCGATCGCGCGGGTCTCGGCCTCGACCGGGCGGAGCGAGCAGCGCTGCACCGGCCCCTGCACCCGGTTGACCTGGGCCAGGATCTCCTCATCCTCGGGGTGGATCATCACGGGACGGCCGAGGGACACGGCGCGCCCGATCGCCTCACTCAGCAGGCGGGGCGGGAAGCCGTTGCGGCCGTCGTCGCTGAAGGCTGCGGCCCCGGCGGCGGCGCACGCCTCCATGTCGACCAACTCCGCTCCCTTCAGCCCCTTGGTGAGAGCGCATCCGGTCAGCACCTGGACCGAGGCGGCCACGGCCCGGAAGGTCGCCTCCTTGACCCGGTCGGGGCTGTCGATCGGCGGCACCGTGTTGGCCATCGCCACGATCTGGGTGAAACCCCCGGCCGCGGCCGCCTGCGAGCCGCTGTGGATGGTCTCGGCGCCCTCGTCACCCGGCTCACGGAGGTGGGTGTGGATGTCGATGAAGCCGGGGCAGAGGATGACCGGGGTGCCGCCCGGGGGTGGGGTCAGGTCGATGACGGGCAGCGTCCCCTCGCCCATGTGCTTG
>PMLI01000039.1 GCA_003158835.1 Acidimicrobiaceae bacterium | reverse complement strand
TTCCTCCTGCCGGTGCGCGTCCTCGGCAAGCTGTTCCGCCGCCTGTTCCTCACCAACCTGCTCGCCCTCCACGACGCCGGCAGGCTTGCCTTCTTCGGCGGCCTCGCCCCACTCGCCGACCGCCGGGCCTTCCTGCGCCACCTCTCTCAGGCCGGGCTGACCGTCACGGTGCGGGACACCCGGGGAGGCGAGGCGGATGCGGCCTGCGGCCAGCTTCGCGCCTCTCTCGAGCCGCGCCGTCAGCTCCGGCCGGACGGGACCCTCGGTCCCCAACGCTCAGGTCGCCCGCGGAGCTGACCCCGACCAAGGATCGGCGGCGTCCAGAGCGTCCAGATCAAGGAAGCGAGCAGCACAGGGCAGGAGCGCACTGACGTGCGTGACTGCCCGAGCAGCGGAGTTGACGCCGAGCTGGGCGCCCTGGGCGCCGCCGCTACCGGGGCTGCTTGGCGGCGGTGCGAATGCAGCGGGTGCACGAGGTCGTCTTGACCCACGCTTTGCCGGTCAGCACCCGGGTCGGCTGCAGGTTGGGCATGAACCGGCGGCGGGTGTGGACCTTCGAATGGCTGACATTGTTGCCGGCCATCGGGCCCTTGCCGCAGCGGTCGCATCTCTGGGACATGGTGGGTCTGGCTTCCTGAATGACCGGAGCGGCACTTGGGCCGGCCCCGGCGGCATACTTAGCGGTCCGTGCACGGGCATGGCAATCCAGGCATCGGATCTCGGCGAGAATAGCACAGAGACGGTGCCGCATCTGGTGGGAGAGACGTGACGAGCAGGCAGCGGACGGCCGGACCCCTGGGACACACCGAGGGGCTGGGCCGCATCGAGGTCTCACCGCGGGTGGTGGCCTCGATCGTCGGCCATGCGTCCAACGAGTGCTACGGGGTGGTGGGGATGGCCGCCCGTGGCCTGCGCGACGGGATCGCCGAGCGGCTCAACCGAGAGGGCGTCCACTCCCCAAGCGGCCACGACCGGCTCCGCAACCCGCATCGTCAGGGACTTGCGTGGGGCAAGTCGGCCATCCGGGCGATCCTGCGGAACCCCCGTTACACCGGCTACGAGGTCTGGGCAAGGCAGCGGCGCGACGAGGTGCTGGTGGACGTAGAGGACGTGAGCGCCGGCCACGAGACCATAATGCGCTGGAACCCCGAGGGCTCCTGGGTGTGGTCGTCGGAGCCGGTCCACGAGGCGCTGTTGACGAGGGAGATGTTCGACGCCGTCCAGGCCCGGATGGCCAACCGGGCGGGCGGAAAGGGGGGCCGGGCTACAGCAAGGACGAACCGCGTCTACAGCCTCCGTCACAGGGTCCGCTGCGGCGTCTGCGGCCGCTTCATGCAGGGAGCGGTTAGCGGAGGACACACCTACTACCGCTGCAAGTTCGCGGCTGAGTACGCACACGCCGCCGCCCTCGGCCACCCGCGGTCGGTCAATCTCCGCGAGGACCACCTGGTCCCCCACCTCGACAGCTGGCTGGCCGAGCTCTTCGGGTCTGACCACCTCGACGAGACCTGCCAGGCCATGGCGACCGCCGCCGGCGCCAAAGGGACGGTGGACACCTCGGCCATCAAGGCGGCCGTCCGCGACTGCGACCGCAAGCTGGAGCGCTACCGCCAAACGCTGGAGGCGGGCGCCGACCCGGTGCTGGTCGCAGGCTGGATTAAGCAAGCCACCAAAGAACGGGCTGGAGCAGAGGCCCGGCTCCGCGAGGCCGACCTCAGAGCGACACAGAAGGTGACCGCCGCCCAACTGCGAGCAGAGATCGAGGGAATTGGCGGCCTGCTGCCACTCCTCGAAAGCAGTGACCCCCAACTCAAGTCCCGCTTCTATGAGGAGGTCGAGCTGGAGAGCGTCTACGACCCGGAGGCGCAAGTAGTCCAGGCTTGTGTCCTTAACGGGCGTGTCGGAGGACCGACGCGCTCGTTCTGGTACCAGGCACTGGCGGCTGGGGCCAGGAGCACTCTCCTTGGGAGCAAGCTAAGGCCTTGTCGACGTCGGTGGGGCTCTCACACCATTAGTGCAGGGTAAACGAGCAGCTCAGCGGCTTGACGGACTGAGTGGGCGGCTTAGCGTGCGACAGCGAGCTCGGCCTCCGCGGCCGCTCGCCACACTGCCAAGGCCTTACCGAAGGGGACACCTACTCGAAGCTGAAAGTCGCCAACGAAGCCCAAAGCCGAGCGACGGAGATCAGGTTCCCAGAGCGCAAGCGGCTGTCGTCCCCCTGCCTTCTACGGTCAATTGCACTGCCCACGGTCGCAGCGGGAGACCGATCGTCTTGCGGGCAAGGACGATTGAGGTCGTGCCCGCGGGCACCCTGACGTTCGGGGGACCCGGGAAGTGGGAGGCCAAGAGCCGGAGGCGGACCTCAACCGCGCTGTGACTCGGTGCAACTACCAAGAAGGCCGGCCATTTCAGGTAAAGTATTAGATGCGCCGCGCGGACGGGCGATCTTTCCTCGCTTTCCGAACACGACGGAACAGACCCGGCGCCCTGGCCCTTGCTCAGGTACCCAATGGGCCTGACCGCTAGTTTCAATGCAGTAACCAGGATCTGGTCAGCGCTCTCCCGAACAGCTTCGGGCGCGGCTAACAGTTGAGAAGTGGTATCCGCGGGCGAACCGAGCGCTGCAACTGCTGAAAGGTACGGCCCGACGGTGATCTCAAACGCGTCCTTCGGCAGCGGTACGAAGTCAGTGGGAAGGTTATCCTTCGCAAGCTCGACAGCTCGTAGGTCGGCACGGACCGTAACGGCCATTGACCGCAGCCAGTCGCTTGCGTGCACTAGCGCCTTAGAGTTAGAAACGACGCCGAGTGTTGCCACTGCGGTAATTGTTACGACCGAGATCTTGGTCAGCATTGTCTTTGCCTTGCTTGGTGGCGCCCACAATGGGGCGGCCCCCGCAAGTAGTGGCGTGGAACGCTGAGTAGTGCTGGCTCCAGGAACCTTAGCCCGGCTGCCATGCGCCCAAGCTCTTCGAGCAGGCACACGTTCTCCGGCGGCGACCGGGCTAAGGTCGCTTGCCGTGGCGCTGGGCGATTTATACCACCTCGCTCGGGTCGCACGGAACCTTGCGGCCCAAGCAAGATCACCAAGCTCGGCCAGAGCGAGGACCATGAAGAGTGAGTCGGGCAGCAGGTAGCGGCTCGTGTTAGGGTCCAAGTTGGAACGACCCAGCGCCAGCAATGCCCAGTAACTGAGAGCTGCCGCGCCGCACATCGCTAACCTGGCACCTGAACGCCAGTCCAGTACGAGGCGCGTTCCCAACACAAGCGCTACCAGTGCTGCCAAGACTTCGCCAACAAGCGGAGAATGTAGGCCGATAAGGTGGGCGATACCGTACCCAGCCGACCGCGCGACATAGTGGGGGATCTGGCGGACTTCTGAGAGGACTGCATCATGGACGTGGCCATGAATGGACCAGGCCAAGTAGAGCGACAGTGCGGGTGCGATGACCCAGGCTTGCCACAACAGCGAGGACCGACGTCTGTTGTGGGGGCCTATCCTGGCGCGTCCTGCCCATGCTGACCAGGCAGCTTCAGCGCCCACACCAGTAAGGAACGCCAGCCCGAAACCCGAACTGGCCACCGAGACGAGGAGGCAGAGCGCGGCTAGAGCTTGGCCCGCTCTGTCTCCGCGGTCGAGGAGCATCAAGGCGCCCACTCCAGTCGCCAGGCTGATGGTGAACGTCAGCTCGAAAGGCCAGAGAATGTCCTCCCACCCTTGGCCATTCGCCATAATGAGCCCGGTTGCCACAAGTGCCAAGAAGGGCGGTAAACGTCTGCACAGGTACGCGAAGGTGACACTCGACATGGCGACCATGAACACAATGCCGACTAACCGGTACGGCCAATAATGGCCGATGCCGAACAAGGCGAACATCGCCCGATAAACCAGCACGGGGACCGCGTCAAACTGCCCATGGTACGGAGCGACGACCGCTGACCAAAGGTGCTGGTTGTGGGCAAGGACGAAGTCCCACTCGTCCGCGAGGAAGGTTGTCCCGCGGCCAAGCCACATCCACGATATGACAGCCGCGAAGACCAGGGCAAAATAGGCCCTGAAGGCGGCCCGTGGTCGGCTTGTCGAGCGATCGCGAACTCTCGTGGCCGACATCGCGCTTTGCGCTTTGACGAAGGTAGCTGGTTCTGCGGAGAGGTCGTGCATGTTTTCGTTGGACCTGGGGGCTCGATGAGGCGGTCCCATGGCGGTCGGAAGCATAGTCCGATGCCTCGCAGCTAGGGCCATAGAGCCGTCAGCTGTTCGCGAACACGGCCGGTGTCGTGCCGGTGGCCACCAATCAGGAGCAGTCAAGGCCGGCCGCAGGCCGCCCGTAGGGGAAGCCTTGACGGCTCCGGGGAAGCGCCACCAGGACAATGGACTAGGAGCCCGGCGTAGCCGGGCTCTTGGGAGCGCCTCTACTGCCGGTCGACACACCGCCTGGTGGTGAAGCTTCGGTCTCAGGCAGCGAGACTCAGGCTAAGCTGGTGCTGATGGCACGTAAGAGCGGCCCGACGTTCGCAGAGG
>PMLI01000184.1 GCA_003158835.1 Acidimicrobiaceae bacterium | reverse complement strand
TCGACGAGCCCACCCGCGGCATCGACGTAGCGACTAAGGCGGAGGTGCACCGGCTGCTGGACGAAGTGGCCCACCAGGGGGTGGCCGTCCTGATGATCTCCTCGGAACTGCCCGAGGTCCTGGGGATGGCCGACCGCATCCTCGTCCTACGCGAAGGCCGTATCGCGGCCGAGTTTTCCAAAGAGGAAGCCGACGAGGCATCGATCATGCACGCCGCCACCACCCAGCTGGCGCGTAGCGCCGGGACCGGGAGTTGACGGTGCCCCCCGGTCCCGCCCGGTGGCGCCGGCTCGCCAAGGTGGTCCTCGGTGCTCGCGAGGTCAGCATCCTCATCGTCATCCTGGTCGTCTTCGGCCTCACCACTGGCTACAACAGCAGCTTTGCGGACGTCCTGAGCGTCCAGCAGCTACTCGTGGGGGCCTCGGTGATGATGATCCTGGCTGTCGGCGAAACCCTTGTCATAATCACCCGGAACGTCGACCTTTCGATCGGTTCGGTGCTGGGGATCTCCGCCTATGCCGTCGGGGACATCTTCTACCACAGCCCGCATTTTCCCGTCATTCTGGGCTTTGTCGCCGGCGCCGGCGTCGGCCTGCTCTGCGGGCTGATAAACGGCGCCATCGTGGTCATCGCCCGGGTGCCGAGCCTGGTCGTCACGCTGGGCACGCTGTACGCGATCCGGGGGATCGACGCCATCTTCGTCAACGGGATCCAGATCAACCCCAGCAGCATTCCCAACAGCTTCATAGGTGTCGGTTACGAGACCGTTCTCGGCGTTCCGTGGATATTCGTCATCGCCGCCGTGCTCGTGTTGCTCGTCGGCTACGTCATGCGCACGTTCAGGCCCGCCCGGGACCTCTACGCCATCGGGTCCGACCCCGACGCCGCCCTTCTGGCCGGCGTACCATCGCGCCGTCGGGTCTTTTTCACCTTCGTGCTCTCGGGCACCATCGCCGGCTTCGCCGGCGGGCTCTGGCTGGCTGAGTTCGCCACCGTGAGCTCGGTCGCCGGCCTCGGCTACGAACTGCTGGTGGTGGCGGCTTGCGTGGTCGGCGGCGTGGCCATCTTCGGCGGCAGCGGCACGGTGTTGGGCGCTGCCCTCGGGGCGATCCTTCTCAACACCATAAACCAGGCCCTCGTCGCCGCCCGTATCTCCGCGTTCTGGGACGAGGCTCTGGCCGGCGCCCTTCTGATCACGGCCATCGCTTTCGACCGCTATGTCTTCCTCCGGCGCGAGAAAGCCCTTCGAGTGAGGATGGCAGCTCATGCCGCAGCGTGACGTGATGGAAACCGACCCTGTGGCAGGCGAGCCCGATCCCTCCCTAACGGGCCAAGGTCTTCCCCAACCGCCGGCCGCGGTCGCGGGGACGATCACGTCCGGGTTCCGGTGGCAGTCCTTGGGCCGGTGGGAGGTGGCCCTGGTCGGCTTCGTGATCGCCACCGTGCTCTTCGGGACGGCCGAGTCACACTATTTCCTCAGTGGGGGCGATTTCTTCGACTTCGGCCTCAATATCGGGCCCATTGCGCTCATGGCGTTGCCCCTCACCTTTATGNNCTGGGTCTGGCTTGCACGCTGCTCGGTTACCTTTTCGAGCACGGCTGGCCCCTTCCTCTGGCCATAGTCACAGTGCTGTTGATGGGGGTAGTCACCGGCACGTTCAACGGGTTCCTGGTCACCAGGCTCGGCCTGCCCTCGTTGGCGGTCACCATCGGGACGCTGACCCTTTATCGGGGGATCGCCGAGATCATCCTGGGGAGCAGCGCTGTCACCGGGTTCCCCAACTCCTACGACAAGGTGGGCACGTCTCCCATCCCCGGCACCGAGTTCACCTGGACCCTGGGCATCTTCGTGGTCCTGGCGGTGATTTTCGGCGTCGTCCTCCATGCCACGCCGCTGGGCAGGTCCCTCTTCGCCATAGGTCTCAACAAGGACACGGCCTTTTTCTCCGGCATCCGCGTGAAGCGGATCAAGCTGCTCCTGTACACGCTCTCAGGGGTGATATGTGCCGGAGCCGGGATCCTGTGGACCTTCCAGTACGCCAGCTCCCGTTACGATGCCGGCATGGGCCTCGAGCTCGACGTGGTGACCGTCGTGCTTTTCGGCGGTGTCTCCATATTCGGGGGCAGGGGGACCATTGTGGGCGTGATAATGGCCGTTTGCGTGATCGGCGGCATTCAGAGCGCCCTGACCCTCATCAACGTATCGGCGCAGGCGCAAGAGGTCGTGACCGGGTGCCTGCTCATCATCAGCGTCGTACTGCCCAACTCTGGCGCCACACTCTCGCAGTTGCGGACCAGACGGGCGCGGGCCGTCCCGAGCAGATCATGAACCCGCTCAGGTCTCACCGGGGCCGCCAAGTTCTTGGGGCCAAGCCGGCGGCGTTACCCTCGCCGCCAGCTATGCGTCAGGGGCACTCCGTGGCGCGACGTTGCTCACGGAGTAATCGGTAGTACCGTCACGATCGTTAACCGAGGAAAGGAAGACCATATGAAGTTCGGCAGAAGCCGGCTGGCGCTGGCAGCAGCAACAGCGGTCATGGCCGCGGGTTCGCTGGTCGCCGTGGCTGGAGTAGCCACCGCCGCCACCCCGCTCAAATCAGGTCAGACCATCTATTTCATTCCCAAGGACACTCTGAACCCCTACGAGGTCATCGCCGACGCAGGCGGCAAGACGGCCCTCGCCAAGATCGGGGACAAGCAGGTAGTCAGCAGCGGCACGGCCGACACGGCGGCAGCCCAGATCCCGTCGATCCAGGCGGCCATCGCCGCTAAGGCGGCGGCCATCGTCATCGCCGGCAACGNNCCCCAGCGCGCTGTGCCCGTCCTTGGCCAAGGCCCAGGCGGCAGGCGTCAAGGTGGTTTCGTTCGACTCGGACGTGACCTGCCCCAACCACGTGTTCATCAACCAGGCCAACACCCAGCAGATCGGGACGTCAGAGGTCGACCTTCTTGGTGCCGAGATCGGCTACCAGGGCCAGATCGCCATCCTGTCGGCCGAGGCCACCGCCACCAACCAGAACGCTTGGATCGGGTACAAGAAGCAAGAGCACAAGCTCCCGAAGTACTCCAAGATGAAGCTGGTTTCGATCGTCTACGGTAACGACGATCCCGCCACGTCGCTCACTGTGCTCCAGGGCCTCCTGTCGGCTTACCCCAATTTGAGGGGCATCATCTCGCCGACCACGGTGGGCATTTCTACCGCAGCGCAGTACCTGGACACCCACAAGTCCCTCCTCAAGCACCTGACCCTGACCGGTCTCGGCCTGCCCTCCCAGATGAAGAAGTACGTGTTGGACGGGACGTGCAAGGAGTTCGAGCTGTGGAACCCGAACAACCTGGGCTACCTGGCCGGCTATGCCGCGGCATCGCTGGCGTCGGGCATCATCACCGGCAAGGCCGGGCAGACCTTCACGGCCGGCAAGTTGGGCTCCTACAAGATCCTTCCTGCCTCCAAAACCACCGGTCCTTCGGTCGTTCTCGGCCCCCCGACGGTGTTCAACAAGGCCAACATCAACGCTCCTTCTTCTAACTTCTAGAAGAAGCCAGAGCCATCTCGCCGGACAGGACAGGGCCGTTGGCCCCTGTCCTGTCCCGGCTTGTCCGTTCCCGACGAGCACGTGGTGAGCAAACGATGACCCAACGCATTTGTTTCCGGTTGCATGTCCGCTCCGAAAAGGCAGAGGAATACGTGCGGCGCCACACCCAGGTGTGGCCGGAGATGCTCGACGCGCTCCGCAGCGCCGGCTGGCGCAATTATTCCCTCTTCCTCGGCGACGACGGCACTCTTATCGGCTATTTGGAATGCGACGATTTTGGCGCCGCCCAGGCTGCCATGGCGGCCACTGAGGTAAATGCCCGATGGCAGGCGCAGATGGCCGAGTTCTTCAGCGAGCTCGATGGCGGCACTCCCGATGAGGGTATGCGCGCCGAGCCCGAGATCTTTCACCTCAACTGAGCGATGACGACCGAGGTAACGCGCTTCCGCCCGAGCCAACGACCCGTAATAGGGCTCGTGGCCGGCGGCCTCGGCGCCTATTGGCCGCAGTTCCCCAACCTCTTGCCGCAGTTGGAGCTGTCCGCCGCAGCCGTGTCGGGGAGGCTGGGGCAATTCGACGCCGTAGTGGTCGACGCCGGGTTCATATCGGACGCCCAGGAGGCGGGCCGGGCGGCCGAGATGCTCAGGGCGGCCGGGTGCGACCTTATCGTCATGTTCCTCACGACCTATATGACCGCCACGATGGTCGTCCCGATCGCTCAGCGCACGGGGGCACCGGTGCTGCTGATCAACCTGCAACCCACCGAGTCGATGGACCACGCCAGTTTCGGCACGGGCGAGTGGCTCGCGTACTGCGGTTGTTGTCCTCTTCCCGAGGTTGCCAACGCCTTCGAGCGCTGTGGCATCGCTTTTCGGTCTGTTTCCGGCTACCTGGCCGACGAACGGGCGTGGGAGCGCATCGGCCGCTGGGTGAAGGCGGCCGCAGTCCGCAAGGCGCTGCGGACCGGACGTCACGGCCTGATGGGGCACCTCTACCCGGGGATGTACGACGTTTCCACCGACCTGACTTTTATCCCGGCCATGCTTGGCGGTCATGTCGAGGTGCTCGAGATGGACGACCTGCGTGTCCTGGTGGCCAAGGTCACGGCGAAGGAAGTGGCCGACAAGCTGGACCAGGTCCGCTCGGTGTTCGACATCGACTCCTCTGTGGAAGTCGAGGACCTTGACTGGGCGGCGCAGGTCTCGGTGGGCCTGGACCACCTGGTGGACGAGTTTGCGCTCGGTTCCCTCGCTTACTACCACCGGGGGCGCGACGGCGAGATGCACGAACGCCTGGGTGCCGGTCTGATCCTGGGTGCTTCGCTGCTAACCGCGGCCGGGGTCCCTGCCTGTGGAGAGTACGAGCTGCGTACGTCACTGGCCATGCTCGTCATGGACCGGCTCGGAGCCGGGGGCTCATTTACAGAGATGCAGGCGCTCAACTTCCGCGACGGGGTGGTGGAGATGGGGCACGACGGCCCGGCCCACCTGGCCATCAGCGAAGGCCGCCCTCTCCTGCGGGGCTTGGGAGTCTTCCACGGCAAAAGAGGCTGGGGGGTTTCGGTGGAGTTCGACGTGGCCCATGGCCCGGTCACGGCCTTCGGCATCAGTCAGGGGCGTCACGGCAACCTGCGCTTCGTCGTCTCAGAGGGAACGGTGCGGGCCGGACCGCTGCTCCAGATCGGCAACACGACGTCGCGGGTCGACTTCGCCTGCGATCCAGGCGCATGGTGTGACGCGTGGTCGGCGCAATCCGCTCATCACTGGGCGCTGGGAACAGGGCACCGGGCCGGGGATCTGTCGGCTGTGGCCGAGCTGTTGGGCATCGAGGTGATAGAGGTCGCGTCGAAAGCTCGCCCTTTCGGCTCCTAGTACCGCACTGGCCCTTGACAGCGCGAGAACCAGGCTGTATCCTCACACGCGAAACGATTTGAACGTTTCATTTTCTTGGCGGTTGCCTTCGAGGCCAGATCGGGGAGGTGACCGTTCCGGGTTGACGACGCGCCCCACATGACTGTGCGCAGCGGGAAAGGTTCCAATGACATCCAAAAACGAGATCAAGCAAGAGCTGCGCCAACAATGGATCGAAACGCCTTCGTGGGCTTACGGCAACACGGGTACTCGGTTCAAGGTGTACCGCAACCCGGCGGCGGCGCGGGACCCGTACGAAAAGATCGAAGACGCCGCCCTCGTTCACCGCCTTACCGGGGTCGCCCCCTCGGTCGCTCTGCATATTCCCTGGGACCGCGTCGACGATTACGCCACGCTGTCCAAGCATGCGGCGGAGCTCGGGATGCGTATCGGCGCCATCAACCCCAACATCTTCCAAGAAGACGAGTACCGTCTCGGCAGCGTCTGCCATCCCGATCCGAAGGTGCGCAGAAAGGCCACCGACCACCTGCTCGAGTGCGTGGACATCGCCGTCGCGGTCGGGTCGCCGACTGTGAGCCTGTGGTTCGCCGACGGCACGAATTACCCCGGCCAGGACGACATCCGAGCCCGCCAGGACCGCCTGGCCGAGGCACTGCGGGAGACCTACGCCGCCATGCCGGACGGCGTCGGCATGCTCCTCGAGTACAAGCTCTTTGAGCCTGGCTTTTACACCATGGATGTGCCCGACTGGGGGACTTCGCTGTCGCACTGCTTGGCCCTCGGCCCCAAGGCCAATGTGCTCGTGGACACGGGTCACCACGCCCCGGGGACCAACATCGAGTTCATCGTCGCATGCCTGCTCCGTCTTGGCCGTCTCGGAGGGTTCCATTTCAACAGTCGCTTCTACGCCGACGACGATCTTCTGGTCGGAGCCGCCGACCCCTACCAGCTGTTCCGCATCCTTTCCGAGATAGTGGCCGTGGGTGCCCATCGCCCAGGCTCCGCCGTCGCTTTCATGCTCGACCAGTGCCACAACATCGAGGACAAGGTCCCGGCCGAAATCCGATCGGTGATGAACGTCCAGGAGGCCACCGCCAAAGCCCTCCTGGTCGACCGGGAGGCGCTGAAGGCGGCTCAGCAAGAGGGCGACGTGATGGGCGCCAACGGCGTGCTCGTCGATGCGTTCAGCACCGACGTGCGACCGCTGCTGGCTGAACTGCGCGAAGAAATGGGCATCGACCCTGACCCGATTGGTGCATATGCCCGTTCGGGGCACGCCGAGCGGGTGCGGGCCGAGCGGGCCGGCAGCACCGGAGTTGGCTGGGGAGGCTGAAGCAATGGCACCCAGCCGGCGCAGCCGTGGGTGAGCAGGCGGGTGCGGCGAAGATGAGGCCGAGACTGCATGCCGCCATCGATCTGGGCGCCTCGAGTGCCCGTTTGTTCTCCGGGCGCCTCGAGGGGGACCGTCTTGTCGCCTCCGAGGTCAGGCGGCTGGCCAACGGTCCGGTGAGCCTGCCCGACGGTCTGCACTGGAACGTGCTCCGGATCCACCAGGGCATGCTCGAGGGCCTGGCCGAGCTTTCGCGCCAGGTGGACGGGGAGCCTCTGTGGGCCGGTATCGATGGGTGGGGCGTCGACTACGGGTTGGTCGACCCGGCCGGCCACCTCCTCGGGCCACCGTTCCACTACCGCGACGACCGGACCGCGGGCCGGCTCGAGGAGGCCGATCGGATAGTCGGCGCCGGGCGCATATATGACGCCACCGGGATCCAGGAGATGGAGATCAACACGATGTTCCAGCTCCTGGCGGAAAGAGACAGCGCCGCGTACGCGGCCGCCTCACAGCTGCTTTTGGTGCCCGACCTGCTGGCTTATTTCCTTACGGGAGAGCGGCGATTCGAGCGGACGAACGCTTCGACCACCCAGCTCATCGACGTGCGGACGGGCCAGCTCGTCGAACCGGTGCTGGCGTTGCTCGGGTTGCGTACTGACTTGTTCGCGCCGGCGGTCCAGCCCGGGCAGATGGTCGGGCCCGTTCTGGCCGAAGTGGCCGCCAGTGTCGAGATGAAGTCTCCCCTATCGGTTGTCGCCGTGGCTTCTCACGACACGGCCTCGGCCGTCCTGGCGGCGCCCGCCCTGGTCGACGACTTCGCCTACGTCGTGTGCGGGACGTGGTCCCTGGTGGGCCTCGAGCTCGAGCGGCCCGTGATCGACGAGGACAGCCGGCAGGCGAACTTTTCCAACGAGCTCGGAGTGGACGGCACCGTCCGGTTCCTCCGCAACGTGATGGGTCACTGGATGCTCCAGGAGTGCGAACGCAACTGGGCACTTTCCGGCCACCCCCAAAACATCGGCCAACTGTTGGGGGAAGCGGCTCGTTGGCCTGCCTTCCGTTCCCTGGTTGACACGGGCGACCCCGATTTTGCCCGGCCCGGCAACATGGCGGCGCTGGTGCGGGCCGCGTGTGCCAGGAACGGCGAGCCGGTGCCGGGCAGTGACGCCGAGCTCGTTCGCTGCATTATCGACAGCATGGCCCTTGCCATCGCCGCGACCCTGGCGGAGGCCCAGCGCTTGGCCAAGCACAGCGTGCAGGGCGTCCATGTCGTAGGCGGTGGTGTGGCCAACAAGCTCCTCCTCGGTCTGATCGCGGCGGCCACGGGCCTTGACGTCGTGGCCGGGCCAGTGGAGGCCTCGGCCATCGGTAACCTGCTCGTCCAGTTGCGCGCCGCCGGTCAGGTCGGGGACCGACAAGAGATGCGGGCGCTCGTATCGAGGTCGTTCCCGACCAAGAGGTACGAGCCTGACCCCGCTCTGTGCCAAGCGGCGAACGTCGCCCGCCGGCGACTCCGCGAGCTCGCCCCCGCCCGCTGACCCCCCCCGGGCCCATGGCCTCGGCCACGTCAGAGCCGGCCACGTCGGAGCCGGCCACGAGGCTCTCGTCGTGCAGGGTGGCAAGTTGTGTCACCACTGTCATACTGGTCGGGTGCGGACCGACCCAAACCCCCGAGGCTCTGAGTTCAGCCTGCTGGTCGAGTACCTCGACTATCAGCGGGAGACGGTGCTGTCGAAGACGGAAGGTCTCATCCACGCACAGCTGGTGTTCAGGCATCCTCCGTCCGAGCTGACGCTGGCGGGCCTCCTCTACCACCTATCGCTGGTGGAGGAGAACTGGATGGAAGTGCGGTTCAGCGGACGGCCGGACCGTGAGCCTTGGGCGACCGTAGATTGGGGGGCAGACCCCAACTGGGAATTCCGCACTGCGGAAGACCTTGAGCCCGAGCAGTTGCGAAACCGCTATCGCGAAGCCTGTGAGCGTACCCGCCAAATCGTCGCCGCGGCTGCCGGATTGGACCAGATGTCTGCCCAAACGCTGCGCAACGGCCAGCATTTCTCGCTCCGCTGGGTTCTGCTGCATCTCATCGAAGAGACCGCCCGTCACGCCGGCCACGCCGATTTCCTACGTGAGGCGATCGATGGCTCAGTCGGGGAGTAGCGGGCCAACGCCATAACACCACGGCTCCTGAGGCCGTGGGCGTCTGGGTGCGGTGCTGAAATGTTTAGGGCTCAGTGCGCCTGCCGGCGGCGCCGTTCCTCGGCTCGGCGTTCAGCCCGGTTCCGGCTGCGTTCCAACGGCCACTGCTCCGCTTGGGCCTCCCAGCCCTCGGGCAGGGCGGCCAGCTCCAAGCGGACGCGCTCAAGATCGTACGGGGCGTTACTGGCGAGTGCCCCCCAAACCTGGGCGGAGACGACGGAACCCAGCATGTGCAGCACCTTGTGGCGCTCGTAGCCGGCAGCGGTCAGCCGCTCGGCCGTCTGCCACATCTCGGGTGGGTCGTCGGCCCAGAGCTGGTTGGCGACGATCTCGTGCATGGCAATGTGCAAAGTGGGGTTCATGGTCTCGTTAGCTCGCCTGACTTCGCGGAGGCCGGTACCGAGGGCCTCCTGCAGCTCCGGGTGCTCAGCCTTGATCAGTGCCCGACGCTGGGCTTCGTCGGCGGGGTCGAGAAATGCCAGGTCGATACCGTCGACTTGTCCCGCGCCCGGAGGGCAGGCAAACGCCTTGCGAGCAGCCTCGCTCATGGGAGAACGGTACTGCTTGCAGGGGACGACCGCACGAGGCTCCAACGGCAACCTGTACTGCCCGGCGGCTCCGCCTCGACGTCATAGAGGTCATAGAGGTTCACCGCAGCCAGGCTGGGCCCTGGTGCGCCCGGTTGCCGCCAGGCGGTGGCTACGGTGCTCCCGTCATACCGGTCACTGCCAAATGTGAAGATGATGACGTCCCAAATGTGAAGACGTCATGGTG
>PMLI01000283.1 GCA_003158835.1 Acidimicrobiaceae bacterium | reverse complement strand
TCGTGGTCATCGACTCGGTGGCTGCCCTCACTCCCCGGGCCGAGATCGAAGGAGAGATGGGCGATACGCATGTCGGTCTGCAAGCCCGCCTCATGTCCCAAGCGCTGCGCAAGCTGACCGCCACGCTCAGTAAGTCCAACACGATCGCCATATTCATCAACCAGTTGCGAGAGAAGATCGGCGTCATGTTCGGCTCCCCCGAGGTCACCCCTGGGGGCAGAGCGCTCAAGTTCTACTCCTCCATCCGCCTCGACATCCGCCGTATCGAGTCCATCAAGGACGGGGCCGAGGTCGTAGGCAACAGGACCCGGGTGAAGGTAGTGAAAAACAAATGTGCGGCACCTTTCAAACAGTGCGAGTTCGACATCATGTACTCCAAGGGGATCAGCCGTGAAGGCTCTTTGCTGGATGTCGCCACCGAGTTCGGGATCGTGCGCAAGTCGGGCGCCTGGTACACCTACGAAGGAGAGCAGATTGGTCAGGGCCGTGAAAACGCAAAGGCTTTCCTGACCGAAAACCTCGAAATGATGATCGAGATCTCGGAGAAGGTCCGCCAAAAGGTGGGCGTCGGCGGTTCCGGCCCCTCCACCCAGACCGATGACGACCCTCTCGTCCTCGAAGACTGAAGCTGGCCGCCCGGCCGGTCGCCTGGCGGTTGCTCCATCGCTCGCCCGCCGGGCCCCCCTCTGAGAGGTCCGGCTGAGGGCCGGGGGTTTTTTATCTGTGGCTCGTCACGTTTCCACCTTCTCGAACCAGGCACGCGCGATACTTGGTCGCGCAGCACCAACACATGGCTCGCAGGGCACGCCTCGACCGAGCGACCGCCAGGCGGGCTCCTACGGGGGGGTACCATTGACAACCTTCCGTTTCCCCGATGACCAGGGAACTGCCGTCCTGGATCTGACAGCCCCCGGGTTGTCCAGCGAACTGGCCCAGATGGACAGCCGGCTTCACGTCCTTAGCGGGCTGCTTGACGCCGTGTCCCGCCTGGACGACGTCAACCGCACCATCCAATTGGCTGGCGACAAGGGCACCGCCACCGTTTGCCTGCAGCAGGACCCGTTCCGGTACTCCCGCCGGCAGGCCGAAGCCATCCTAGATATGCCCATGAGCTGGCAAAGCAGTGACGCGGTCGACCGCCTACGCCAGGAGCGGGACCTCCTCGCCACCCGCCGTGCCCGCTTGCGCGACCACATCGCCGAGGTGCTCAGCCATCACTGGTTCGGTTGACCCAGAGGTGTGCTCCGGCCCCTAGCCGAGCGCCCGACGCAGGTAGTCCAGGGCCTGCGTTGTGGCCTGTTCGCGCACCAGGGGCCGCTGGCCTCTCAGGGTGAGCCGTGTGGCCCGCACGGCCAGCGCATCCGGGCCCGTCGCCGCCCGGTCGGCGGGCAACCCGGCCAAGCCGACAAAGACGGTCCCGGCGGGCTGGTCGTCCTGGGTGCCCGGTCCCGCCACGCCGGTCAGGGAAAGCCCCACGTCGGCCCCCAGGAGGTGGGCCACTCCCAGCGCCATCTGCTTGGCCGCCTGTTCGCTCACCACCGGCCCGGGCCCCACGCCCAACAGCGAACGCTTGACGTCGCTCCCGTAGGCGACGACCCCGCCCGCGAACCAGTCGCTGGCCCCGGGCACGCTGGTCAGCCGGGCCCCCACCATCCCTCCGGTCAGGGACTCGGCTACGGCCAGGCGCAGCCCAGCCCGGACCAGGGACCGGCCCACCACCAGTTCCAGGCCCTCGGTCCCAACGCCCCCGACGGCTTCCCCCAGCAAGGACCGGAGCTGGGCTTCCTCGGCATCCAGAGCGTGCTCGGCCTTGGCCTCGGCATCGTCGCCCACCGCCCGGGTCGTGACCCGCACCCTCACGCCTTCGATGGCACTGGCCAAGAAGGCGATGGTCGTGCCGGAGCCTTCCAACGCCTCCAGGCGGGGGGCGACGATCTGGGCCACTTTGGACTCGGGCACGCCCCAGACGCGTAAGAAGCGGCTGCGGATGGTGGCCCTTTCGCCCGAACGACGCACCAGGTCGGCTACGACAGCGCCATCGACCATCTCGCGCATCTCCGCCGGCACCCCGGGCACGGCGTAGATGACCTTCTCCCCGGCCGGCCCCAGCACCGGCACCCGCACTGGGCAGATGAGGCCGGGGGCCGTGCCGATCACGGGCCTGATGATGGACGCACCGATGGGTACGTCCGCCTGTTTGTAGTTGGTCGGGGGGAAGTCCCGGCCCTTGAACCGCTCCGCCAGGGCCACCTCGACATCGGGGTCCCTGCGCATGGGCACGCCCATCACTTCGGCTATTGCCTCCCGGGTGATGTCGTCCTGAGTGGGCCCGAGACCCCCGCAACAGATGACAGCGCCGGCCCGGCCCAGGGCAACGCGCAGAGCGGCGACGATACGGGCATGGTTGTCGCCAACCTTGGTCTGGTGGTAACAGGCAATCCCGGCCGCGGCGAGGCGCTCGCCTATCCAGGACGAGTTGGTATCGACCACCTGACCCATCAGCAGCTCGCTGCCGATGGCCAGGACCTCGCAATCCATCAGTACAACCTCATCTCGGGGCTGTGACCACGGTCCCGCGCCCCGACCGGGAGTCGACCAGGTACTGGGCGGCACTGGCCCAGGCCAAAACCACGGCCAGCCACCAGGCGGCGTGCGAGAACGTGAGCCTCGACGGCCACGCCACCGGCAGTAGGACCAGGCCCACGGTGAAGAACTCGACCAGGGTCTTGACCTTCGCCACCCTCCGGGCCGGCACGCTGATCCCCCGTTTGGCCACGACTATGCGGTAGCTGGTGATCACGACCTCCCGCCCCGCCAGCAACGCCACGGGCAGGAAGCTGACCTTGCCCAAAGCCACCATGGCGGCCAGGGCTCCCAGGACCAGGACCTTGTCAGCCAGCGGGTCCAGGAACGCGCCCGACGCACTCGGCCCCCGGCGCCGCGCCAACCAGCCGTCGGCGAAGTCGCTGAAGGCCAGCACGGCCCAGAAG
The DNA here is from genome assembly GCA_003158835.1 of Acidimicrobiaceae bacterium. Taxonomy (GTDB): domain Bacteria; phylum Actinomycetota; class Acidimicrobiia; order Acidimicrobiales; family Palsa-688; genus Fen-671. Next base: position 502 of record PMLI01000283.1, on the reverse strand, counting down.
CTGACGGCCCCCCACGAGGGCGTCGCCCGCAGGATCATGAGGACCAGCAGGGGCGTCGCCGCCAGGCGGGCGACGGTAACGCCATTGGCGGCCGTCTTGAGGCGCCAGGGCGCGGCGACGACGGCGTGGCCGGTCATGCGACCGCCGGGACTCCGACCAGGTCAGGTCCCATAGCCTCGGTTATGTCCAGCTGCGCCCAGCTGCCCGCCGTCAAGTGGGCCGGGACGGCGATGATGCCGTCGATCTCGGGCGCCTCGCGGTGGCTCCGGGCCTGGCCGGGCGCGTCCACCAGGGCCCGGCACGTGCTCCCCACGAGATCGTTCCTCTTGCGGAACGTTATGAGGTCCTGGAGCTCGGAGCACTCCCTCATCCTCTCGGCCACGAGGCTGGGCGCGACATGGTCGGGCAGGTGGGCGGCGTACGTGCCGTCCTCGTTGGAGAAGGGGAAGAACCCGACCCAGTCCAGCTGGGCCTCACCCAGGAAGGCCAGCAGGGCGTCCTG
>PMLI01000323.1 GCA_003158835.1 Acidimicrobiaceae bacterium | reverse complement strand
CGAGTGCCCGTTGGGTACCCTCCACGGTGGGCTCAACGGGCAAACCATGGAACCGGAGGCCCGCCTCGTCAAGGGCGGCGGCGACGGCCTGCCAGAACCGCCGCGCGTAACCGAGCTTCTTCTCGAACGTCCCCGGCGGTGAGGCGAGCAGTGCGACGTGCTGGTGGCCGGTCCCGACCAGGCGCTCGACACAGGCCCGTCCCGCCGCTTCGAAGTCCAGGTCGACAAAGGGGATATTGACCGGCTCAAGAGGCATGCCGAGGGCAACGGCCGGGATCCGTAGCCGCTCGACGACCTTCAGGCGCTCGTCGCCGACCCTGACCTCCATGAGCACGACGCCATCGACCATCTTGCTCCGCACTACGGAGTCGACGTCCGCGCCACCGTCGCTCGTCACCAGCATGACTTTCCAGCCGTGCTGGCGGGCCTGGTCGACCACTCCGTAGACAAAAGGCATCAGCACGGGCTCCGACGACCAGTCGTAGAAAGGCACTACCAGCGCGACCACGTCCGTCTTCCCGGCCCGGAGTGACCGAGCTCCTGCGTGGGGCGTGTAGTTGAGCTCTTCGATGGCACGCCTTACCCTCACTTGGGTGTCGCGCGAGATCGTGCGGTTGCCGCTGAGGACATAAGAGACCGTAGCGGGGGAGACGCCGGCGCGCTTCGCCACCTCGGCGATTGTCGTGGCGGTCAGCTGAGCCCCCTTTCCTGCCACCCTGTGAACTGTTGAATGGATTCAACAGTTCACCTGGAGCTTTTTTACATCGCACCACGGTGCTTGTCAAGTCATCCGCCCTCGACAGCGCGGCCTGTTGCTCGGGTGCCCTTCTGGTCCCAGAAGACACCCTCCAGCGCCGCAGTGATGGCGTCGAAGCCGAAGGTTATCGGCGCCGCCTCACGGCCAAGACCCAGGGCCAGGGCCATAGCAAGATCGCCGCCGCCTTCGGGCGGGTGGCCCCGACCGTGTGGGGCGGGCTGCGTAGCTTTGCCCTCAGGGCCCGCGCCATCCTGGAGCCTTCACCCGCTAGGCCTACGTCCTCGGCCCCGGCTATGGTCGGCGTTGGGCTGGTGGTTCGGTGTTTGTGACGCTGTGGAGGCCATTGCCGTGGTCGTCCGCCGTTGCGGGCCTGGAGGGTGCAAGCCCGGGAATCGGCCTCCGGGCAGCCGCCTTTGCACCTGCCACCATGGAATATAGGGCAGCCCGATCACCCCGACCCTCGTCCGCCGCCTGCTCAGCCTCCTCCGGCATGGGAAGCCTTGGCCCCCGCACGTGTTCAGGTTGGTACGGCCCGTGGGCTCGAAATCTAATCAGCTCTAAAAACTCTAAAGACCTCTAAAAAGGGGCTGTATGCTTCAGTGGTGCCCAACCCGTTCCACCCCAGTTTCGGGGTGAGCCCGCCGCTACTTGTTGGACGCGACCAGCTGCTCGACGAGTTCGTCGAAGCGCTCGAGGACGGTCCCGGCTCGTCTGGGCGCGCCACCCTGTATACGGGCGCTCGCGGCTCGGGCAAGACGGTGATGCTCAACGCCGTCGAAGACCGGGCTAAGGCGATGGGCTGGGTACTGATCAGCGAGACGGCGTCCCCCGGCTTTGTCGGGCGCATTGCCCGTCAACACCTTCCCCGGCTGCTCGCTAGTTTTGACCCCGAAGCCGTCCGGCGTCGCCTCAGCGGGCTCACCGCTCCCCTGGGTGCCGGTGGTCTGAGCTGGAGCACCGTCGAGGCGCACGTGGTCGAGGCCGGTTTGCGGGACCAGGTCGAACTGCTCACCGACCTCCTCGCCGATAATGGCACCGGGCTGCTCATCACCCTGGACGAGATCCATCAGAACCAGATCGGCGAGCTCCGAGAGCTGGCCACCACCGTCCAGCACGCCTTTCGGGAGGAACGCGAATTGGCGTTCGTGGGCGCGGGACTGGCCTCGGCGATAAGCGATGTAACCAACGACGAGGTGCTTACCTTCCTACGTCGGGCCGAGCGCCACGTTCTGGGCTCGGTCGGGCGCCACGACGTCGAGCGGGCGCTGAAAGAGCCCATCGAAGCCTCCGGACGTCGTGTAGAAGGCGAACCCCTCTTTGTCATGGCGAACGGGACGCGCGGGTACCCGTTCCTGATCCAGTTGGTCGGCGCCCAGACCTGGCGCCTGCACCCCAGCGCAGAGGAGGTTACCGTCGAGGACGCTCAGCGCGGAGTCGCCAACGCGCTTAGGCGCCTCGGGTCGCTCGTACATGAACCGGCTCTGGCCGACACCTCGGCCATCGACCGGTCGTTCCTTTTGGCCATGGCCCAAGACGACGGTCCCTCCAAGATGGCCGACATCCAGCGCCGGCTCGGAGTGGACATCAGCTACGCCAGCCAGTACCGCCTCCGGCTGCTAGCCGCCGAGCTCATCCAACCCGTTCGCCACGGCTACGTCGACCTCGCCCTGCCGTACCTTCGGGAATACCTGCGCGAGCACGCCGCTTCAGATGTTTGAGCAATAGCAAGGAACATGATCATGCGGGGAGCCAAATGGAGAGCCACGCACGGCGAACACCGGCGAACTGCTGCGAACCCGTACGTACGAAGAACCCAGTAACTGCGGGACGTTTTGAACGTCTATGGACGCCGGCGAACGCCGGACGCGAAATCCGCAGTTAAGGGGTCCGGGGTGCCCCAGTGCTTCACTGCCGGCTCCGCACCACCCGGACCGCACGATGGCGCGTCCCGCCGACATAGGAGCTCTCGTCGGTGGCCCTTCGTCAGCACCTCCGCACCCCCCCCAACCTGACGCCCCGCCGATGGTGGACGGGCCCTCAAGTCCCTCGAGCGCAGGTTCGCAATCAAAGGAGAGGAGGTGAGGGGAGAGGATCATGGCAGTGGCCGTGGGGGCTGGAGTGAGTGAGCCGATCGCTCTATTGGAGTCAGGCCGCGAAAGCGGTGACGACCAAAACGATGGTGCCGTCGTCATCGATCCGCTCGATTATTGCCTCGAACGGTTTTCCTTCGCCGTCGGCCACCAAGACAATCTCGCCCACGGCGGGATCGCGGTCCTCGGCCCAGTCGCTCAAGGACGAATAGACGCGGCCGTGGCGGGCCCGTGCGAAGGTGAGGTCGGCGGCAAGCGTAGACATCGCCACATCCCTCATGGTACCTCTGGCTCCTGATTGAGGCCGTGCCGAGGGTCGAAGAGACGGAGCGCCCGCTCGTAAGGGAGGGCGAGGCGCTCCCGGACAGCTCGCCGCTCCGCCCGGGAGAGCTGGTCGTACAGGGCAAGAGCCTCGGGATAGGAGCAGACGACCACGTCGACGTGCCTGTCGGAGTGGGGGATCAGCTCCCCCTCGTCCTCGATGTCGGTCCCGATGATTTGGTACCCAGCGCGGCGAAGTGTTCCGGCCGTGGCCAGGCCGTAGTGGTCCCAAACGGTGTCGGCCAGGATCGCAACCGCGTCGGCTTCGTCGATGACAATGAACGCCGAAACGCACACGGCCCAGCACGGTCGAACCCAGGGAGCACGCGGTAGAGCGGAGAGGCGCCCAGGGCGACACGGAGGGCTTGGGGGATATCGACGTCCCGGCCGAACCGGACGAGCACTTGGGAGTCGTCCGAGACGGCTCGGTCGGGCCGGAAGATGACGCGCCGGGCGGGCATGCTCAGACGGTCTTTCGGCCCGGGAACGCCAGCACCTGGCCCGTCGCCAGGTCCGCTAACGCGTCAGCGAGGGCTCGGTCGCGGTCCTGGGTGGCGTGCTGGTACCGGAGGGCGGCCCGGGGACTGGCATGACCACCCCGTCGCATGAGCTCCGCGGTGGTGGCTCCGGTGGCGGCCGACCAGGTGAGCCCGGAATGCCTGAGGTCGTGCAGGTGTAGATCTGGACGCCCTGCCAACAGGCGGGCCTTGGCCCAGGCGCGTTCGAAGTTCCGGGGTGAGATAGCGGTGCCTGTCGAGGTCCCGAAGAGCCAAGCGTCGCGTGAGGGCCCGACCCATCGGTCGAGGTGTTCCTGTAGTGCAGGTACGATGTGCGCCGGCACCGTGAGCGTGCGCACACCGGCGGCCGTCTTTGGCGGGCCCATGGTGACCTGGCCGCTGTAACTCACCGCCCATGCCTGGTCGACCCTGACAGTCTTGTGCAGTTCGTCGACGTGGCGTCGCTGCAGGGCCAGTACCTCGCCCCGTCTGAGCTGGCACCAGGCCATAAGGAGGATGGCGAGGCGGTAACGCTCCGGCATGACCTCTACGGCTTTGGTGACCTCGGCCACGGAGGCGATCGGGCGCTCGGGCGACCGGACCTGGCCCGCACCCTTCACCTGACAGGGGGAGCGCAGGATCAGGTTGTCGGCCACAGCGGTATTGGCGATGGCCCGAAGGAGCCGGTAGGCGTCGTCGGCGGTGCTTCGGCGAGTTCGCCCAACTGGGTGCCGGTGCCGGAACAGCTCGACAGCACGTTGGTGGCGGGGAAGGTAGCGGACCTCGACTGTTTCGCCGACATAACCGCACAGCTGGGCGCAGTTGTATGTCCTTGGGCTTGACGCTGACCCAGTTTTGGTCACCACCCGTTCGACTCGGGGCCAGCATCAGATGGCCGAGACGTCCGGGCCCCACGATCTCGATTGGTGTGGGATCGGCGCACCACCGCTGCCGGGGTGTTCTGGTTCCCAGAGCCGTAGCGGGTGCGACCTCGGGAACTGCAGTGAGACGGTTGCCGTCATTATGATGTGCGCGCCGGGCAGGGCCGAAGTAGTGCGGTTCTTCGAGAGGGTTGACCGCTACACGCGGTGTCAGCCGTGCGGCGCGCCAGCGGACGACCTCCCTCTGCACCCCGATGGTCACCGCCAGGTACAGGAGGATGCTGGAGGTCCCCAAAAGGATCCGGGTGGAGTGCTCGACAAGGGCGTCCAGCGCGAAGTGTGCGGCCAGGGAAACCAGCCACAGCGCGGCGGTGAACTTCGTTCCCTGTCGCCAGGCCGAGCCGTCCTCGGCCCGCCATATCGTGACGGTGACCGCTCGGATCGCCCCCATTCCCGCGCCGGCGAGCAGTGAGAGCACCAGCCACGCGACCGTGGCGACGGGCACGGTGTGGTGGCCGATAGCGGTCTCCATTTCGGTGAGGCCGATCACGCCCAGAACGAGCACGAGGCGGAGCGAGGAGGACTCCTTGGCCAGGCGAGGCTGCAGCTGGCGGCCGAGGAGCAGCCCTACCACGACAAGGCCGATGACGATGTTGGTCAGGTTCGACATGTCAGCGCTTTCACGCGGCCTGATGAGCCGGCCGCGAGTTGCCTGCACCATCAGGATCGGCACCTAGGCTGTTCCGGGAGTTCAGGGCGCGGGTGCGTCGGAACTGGAGCACACCGGTGCGGGACAGGACTTCGCCGAAGGCCATGAGCACCAGGGCGACTTGCCAGATGTTGGCTCCGGTGATGTCGTGGCGGAGCGAGAAGCGCTCGATCGCGGCTGCACCCGAGTGGGTCGCCCATATTGCGAACGCGAAACGCGCTCCCATGCCGAGTACCCACAGGAACGCAGCGAGAACGCCGGCTCGAGAGACGACGTTCTCATCCTGCCGCCATACGGCCGTGGCTGTGCCACTCAGCGTCCCGAGGACTATGCCGACGCCAGTAAGCGTTGCGATGAGGACGAGGTTGTTCCCGGTGAGTGAGATGGGACGCAGGTAGACGGTGCCCGCTATTGCCACCAGTACCAGTGGGCGGAGCAGGGAGCGCAAGGTCAGCGTGCGGGCCCGTGCCTGAAGCAGGACCACGGCAACCAGCAGGCTGTCGATGGCGTAGTCGAACGGTGTCATGATCTTCTCCTTAGGGTTCTAGAAACCGTGACGACGATCACCGGCCACCAGGTCGCCGACCCGGGCCTCCGCCTCGGCCGAGAATGGCCGGTGCGCCTCGAGGTCAGCAGAGGCCCCGTCGGCGTCCTCTTGCACCAGGTCAGCGTCGACGGCGATCGCCGCTGCGGGCCCAGCGCCGACGGAGGTGATCACCTGAGCGCGAGGGTCGGCCACATTGCCGGGCGCCCAGACGCCGGGCACGCTGGTCCGCCCTGTCGTGTCGACGATCGGGAACCCGGCGTCGTTGAAATCACAGCCCAAACCGGCCAACAGACCGTCGTCATGGGGGAGATTGCCCGGCCGCACGAAGACCGCAGTCCGAGAGACGATCCGCCCGCCGGCCAACTCAACCCCGGTTAAGTGGTCATCGTCGACTTGCCGGCCCCGTTGG
>PMLI01000479.1 GCA_003158835.1 Acidimicrobiaceae bacterium | reverse complement strand
GTCCAGGGCCAGCACGGTCTGGGCTGTGCCCGCCAGCCCGGTGGCCAGGAGCATCGAGACGTGGTCCGAGCCGACGTAGGCAGCGATGTTGGGCGGCATATAGACCATGGCGCCACGGTCGAGTTGCAAGCCGATCTCCTCGGCCGGCGCCAGCACGGCGTCGCTCACGGCCGCGACATAGGGAGCCGCGCCCAGCTGGCGGACGGGCAGGCCGGTCACGAAGTGGTGCATGACGGTATTGCCGACCACGACCGCGTCCACGATCTGGTCCCGTCGCGCCCCGGCCTCGGCGCAGAGCTCACCTACCAGGCGGTCGAGCTCGTCGACCAGGCGCTTATGGAGCAGCTGCGCCCCCCCGGCCACAGTGTTGGCGTAGGCGATCCGGCTCACGACGTCCTCGCCGTAGGCGATCTGCGGGTTCATCGCCCCGGCCCGGGCCAGTGTCTGGCCAGTGCCCAGGTCGACCAGGTAGCCGGCCAGCTTGGTCGTGCCCGTGTCCACGGCCAGCCCGAGCAGCGGCCCGGCCTGGGGTTGGACACAAACCAGTGCGCTGGTGCCGTCCGGGAGCCGGCGGACGGCGACGCGACCCCGCCAGTTTTGCGCACGCAGCCGGTCCGAAGCCGCGCCCGCCACGTGCAGGCTGATCGATGTCCCTGCCGCGCCCGACTCGGCCAGTCCCTCCTGCAGCCTCGTGGTGTCGGCCCTCAGGTCATGCAGCGATGGGGGCTCCAGCACCAGGTCGACCGCCGTGACCGGCGGGCTCAATTCGAAGTCCACCGCCAAACCTTCGGTTTGCAGACGTTGCGGCGCACTGAGCGACTCGGGTGGCACTTCCACCCGCACCGCCCCGACCACCTTGGCCTGGCACGCCAGCCGCCAACCGCCGTCGCGCTCGGCCGTGCTCAACAGGTCTTTCTCCTCGGCCGTCAGGGCGCCGAGGTCGCCATCCACCGCCCGGACGCGGCAGGTGCCGCAAGTGCCTTGGCCCCCGCACACGGCGACCAACTGGACACCGGACTCCTGGGCGGCCTCGAGGACCGTGGTGCCCGGCGCCACTTGCACGCGCCGCCCGACCGGTTGCAGGTCCACGCCGACCAGGGCGGCACCGGTTGCTTCAGGCATGGGGCGAGGCGCTCTCTTGGCGGTGGCGGCAAGTGGTCGCCAGCCTGCCCGGCACCACTAGTCACCGAACCGCTTGGTCGTCTCCGCTGCCATCGCCGCCCATTCCCACAGGCGCTGGGGTTGGTAGCGCACCGTGCTGACGTCCTTCATTATCACCTCGACGACGCACCCGTGGGCCTTCGCCTTGGTCAGGACCGTCTCCAGCTCCTGCCTGGCCTTATCGAGGTGCCAGGTCTGCTCCGCGAACACAGCCGGGTTGGGCTTGTAGGAGAACACGTAACGGTTACCCACGCTGGCGACGGCCTGGTCGACGTCGACCCACGGGCTCATCGACACCTTGCGCAGGTTGGGTACCCGGTCCAGGATCCCCATCTTGCGGTGCAGAGGGTCGCAGCAGCCGTAGTAGTTCAGGCCGAACCTGCTCATCCAGCGGACCTCGTACTGCAGGGAGAACTCCCAGTGCATGCGGGGCGAAACATCCGAGAAGATCTGCGCCGCGCCGTTACCCCACAGGTCTTTAGCCCGCACGTGCTCGGGATCGTAGCCCGGTTGGGTCAGTTCGTCCGTGTACCCCAGGCCACCCGACCCTATCCGGTAGTAAGTGTTGTTGAGCCTCAGCAAGTTTTGCTCTTCGAACTGGTCGAGCATGCTGAGGTAAGCGTTGACCAGCTTGTCTATCGCCTTGTGGACTAGCTCGGGCCGGTCATACAGGTCCAGCAGGAGCTCCTGAACGCCCCACCACCTGATCATTTCGTCCCACGGCGCGAACCAGAAGCAAAACCCATTGGCGCCGCGCGTCTTGACCTCGATCGTCCCGGAGAAGATCTCCTGCAGTTGCTGGTACTGCTGCTCAGATGCGGCAACGTCATGCGTAACCACCGGGACCTCTATCTTCTCGAGGTCCTCCTCGTCCCGTATCTGAATGTTGAAATGCCGGGACACGATCGAGTTGGCCGCGTCTGTTATGGCAATATCCACGTCTTCGGCAATACCGAAGGCGGTATTGTGGACCACCAACGGGGAGTAGACGGCTGGTTCTATCACCATGTCCGCCGGCATGTGCTCCCACTGGTAGATCAACTTGCGGAGCTCCCACTCGTGGTAGCGGCTCCATTCGCTCGTCGTTTGCAGGCGCAGTTCGTCGTCGACGTCCATCTCGTGCCAGGGGACCTCGTCGATCCACACCATGGGCTTGACCTGTCTCAACCCATTAAGAGCCCGCCACTTGTCTGCGGTTTCGTCCTGCACGGGCAGGGCCGCCAAAGCAGCAAGCCGCTCACCCAGTGCCCGCAACGTTTTCTTGTCCGCCTCGGTGACCTCAGCCCCGCCACCGGTCACAGCCCCTCTTCGTGCCGGATCTACCAACCAGTTTGTATCTTGCATGATGGCTGGCCTCAATCCAACGGCACAGAGCCGGCTTGTTCGGACGTTATCATCAAAGACGGCCGGGAACTGAGGCGATAGGGACCTTCGGCTCCCGCCGCCGTGACCTTCGGCCCGGCCCACCTCGGCGCCGTTGGACCGACCGTGTGGGCCGGCGCCTGGCCCACGCAGGGGGGTCGTGCTGCGGGGCGAGCGGGCGAAGCGGGCGCGCCGGGCGAGCGCGCCGGGCGAGCG
>PMLI01000152.1 GCA_003158835.1 Acidimicrobiaceae bacterium | reverse complement strand
AGCATCGAAGAGTAGCGAGATGGCCAAAGCAGCCGAGAACCGGCCAATCGTCCAGCTTGCGTGCACCGAGTGCAAGATGCGCAACTACACTACGCGGAAGAACAAGAAGAACGATCCTGGCCGGGTCGAGCTTCGGAAGTACTGCCCGCGTGAGCGCCGCCACACAGTGCATCGAGAAGCGAAGTAGGGGAGTCCCGCAGGGGTGTAGCTCAATTGGCAGAGCACCGGTCTCCAAAACCGGCGGTTGGGGGTTCAAGTCCCTCCTGCCCTGCTCAAAGCTTCGTATGGGAAGGTCACTGACGTGAGCACAAGCGAGTACAACCGAGAGCAGAAGCGGCTCCTGCAGCGCCAGGGCACGCTCGACGCCGAGGGCCTGCCGGCCCTGCGCTCAGGGGAGCGCCGCCCGCCCACGGGACCATCGACCCGAGGCGGCTTCCACCCGCGCCAGTTCGTGGACGAGGTGATCCTTGAGCTGCGCAAGGTGATGAAGCCCAAGCGGCCCGAGCTGATCAACTACGCCACGGTGGTCTTTTTCACCCTGGCGTTCATCATGGCGCTCGTGTACGCAATCGACTACGTGTACTCGCTCGGCTCTACTCAGCTGTTCAAGTAGTCAAGAAGTGCTGAAGGCAGGCCAGTGGGGCCGGAGCAGGTGCAAGTGCCAAAGGTAGTGATGGCTGAAGATCTCGAACCCGGTCGGAACGAAGAAAGCGCCTCGCCGGGCGCCAAGCCGGCGCGCAAGCGGCGTAGCGGGTGGGAGGCGGCTCCCCCGTCGGCCAACGGCGACGGCCAGGCCGCGGACGGGCTCGGCGACCTCGTCACCGAGGACGTGGCCAAGCCGCCCGAGAGCCCCTATGACCGGCCCGGGCATTGGTACGTCGTCCACACCTACGCCGGCTACGAGAACAAGGTGAAGTCCAACCTCGAGAGCCGGATCTCCTCCATGAACATGGAGGACCGCATCTTCGAGGTCGTCATCCCCATGGAAGACGTCGTCGAGCTCAAAAACGGCAAGCGCCAGGTGGTGTCGCGCAAGGTCTTCCCCGGCTACTTGATGGTGCGCATGGACCTCGACGACGACTCCTGGTACGTGGTGCGCAACACCCCCGGTGTGACCGGCTTCGTCGGCCTGGGAGCCCGGCCCACGCCCCTGTCCCGACGTGAGGTGGACAACATCCTGGCCGTCAAGCCCGAGGGGGCGTCGGCGCAGAAGAAGACCCGCCCGCGGCTCGAGTACGAGGTGGGCGAGTCGGTGCGGGTGAGGGAAGGGCCGTTCGCCGACTTCAGCGGCACCATCGCCGAGATCAACGAGGACCAGCTCAAGCTCAAGGTGCTCGTCAACATCTTCGGCCGGGAGACACCGGTAGAGTTCGAGTTCGCCCAAGTGGCGAAGCTCTGAGCGCTCTGTAGGCGACTAGCGACAGAGCACCGCTAAGGCGAGAGCAAGAGGAGCGTCCATGGCCAAGCGCCAAGTCACAGCGATAGTCCGAATCCAGTTACCGGCCGGCAAAGCCACCCCGGCGCCCCCGGTCGGCACCGCCCTGGGGCCTCACGGCATCCAGACCATGGAGTTCGTGAAGCAGTACAACGCCGCCACCGAGGACAAGGTCGGCCAGGTCATACCGGTCGAGGTGACCGTCTTCTCGGACCGCAGCTTCACCTTCGTGCTGAAGACGCCTCCGACCGCGGTGCTCATCCGCCAGGAGCTGGGCATACCCAAAGGAGCCAAGACGGCGGGTCGCGAGGTCGCGGGCACGCTCAGCGACGCTCAGCTTACCAAGATCGCTCAGATCAAGATGCCGGACCTCAATGCCTATGACATCGAGGCAGCTAAGGCGCAGGTGGCCGGGACGGCTCGCTCGATGGGCGTCAAGGTCGGCTGAGAGTTCACAGACCACGACCGGGGAGGACCTCACCCCGGCGGGTTACTACCGAGGGAGGCACCAATGCCGAAAAGAGGAAAGAAATACCTGGATGCGGCCAAGCGGATCGTCCCGCAACGGCTGTATAGCCCTATCGAAGCTCTGGACCTGGTGAAAAAGATTGCTCACGCCGGCTTCGACGAGAGCGTGGAGATGGCCGTCCGCCTGGGCATCGACCCCCGCAAGGCCGACCAGGTGCTGCGAGGCACCGTGTCGTTGCCGGCGGGGACGGGCAAGAACGTGCGGGTGGCGGTGTTCGCCGCCGGCGAGGCGGCCGAGGCCGCCCGGGCCGCCGGGGCTGACATCGTCGGGTCGGACGACCTGGTGGCCAGGGTCGATGGCGGCTTCATGGACTTCGACGTCGCCATCGCCACGCCCGACCTCATGGGCCAGGTGGGCCGTCTGGGGCGCAAGCTGGGCCCCCGCGGGCTCATGCCCAACCCGAAGACCGGCNNGAGTTCAAGGGCGGTCGTGTCGAGTACCGCGCCGATGCCCGCAGCCGCGGCGTGGTGCAGGTGCCGATCGGCAAGGTGAGCTTCACCCGCGATCAGTTGCTCACCAACTTCCGCGCCGTGCTCGACGAGCTGCAGCGGGTGAAGCCCGCTGCAGCCAAGGGCCGCTATTTGAAGGCGGTGGCGATGTCCTCGACCATGGGCCCAGGCGTCGACGTCGACCCGGCCCGGCTGAGGGTCACCGAGGAGGAGCTGGCCGGCGCCTCGGCTGGTTGAAGCCGCTAGAATGACCTGCTGACATAACGCCGTAGAAATCCGGTGCGCCCTGACCGGCGCCGAAGTGGTGACCCCCGAGAGGGGGCTGCCCAACCCGATGAGGCGAGCTGGCACTCCTTACTTGGTGTGTGTGCTCGCGTTCAGAGCCCGACGAGACAAGGAGTGGCCATGGCTAACCCGAGGCCTGAAAAAGCAGCGGTCGTCGACGACGTGCGGTCGCGGCTGGAGCAGGCTGACGCCGTCATCGTGACCGAGTACCGGGGGCTCAAGGTCAAGGATCTGGCCGCGCTCCGGCGGAGCCTGGCGCCTCTGGGCGGCGAGTACCGCATCTTCAAGAACACCTTGGTCCGTATCGCGGCCGAGCAGGATGTGCCCGGCACTTTCGCCGGGCTGCTGGTAGGCCCCACGGCTCTCACCTTCGTCCGGGGCGACGCTGCCGCCGTGACCAAGGCGCTCCGGGATTTCGCCCGGGCCAACCCTCTGATGCTC
>PMLI01000317.1 GCA_003158835.1 Acidimicrobiaceae bacterium | reverse complement strand
CCGGCGTCGGTCATCGCCCGGGAGAGCTGCGGCTGCGTGGGGGCCGATGCGGCCGCTCACATAAGTGCCGGACAGGCGGCGAAGGGACCTGTCGACGCCTTTCTCGAGGCGGTGGGCGAACCTCCTGGCGGTCCGGACAGCACCGGCGACGGCAAGGTCGCCCGGCTCGCCCGGGAGCTGGTCGGTACGTTCGAGGCGGCGGCGGAGCGTGACCTGAGCCCCGTGGAAGTGCTCAGGGCCGGCCAGGTGTGCGAACAGATCTACGCCCTCCGACCGGGCCAGGCGACCATGGACGCCGCCCTGGTCCTGGANNCGACGGGCTGGCCGACGGGCTGGCTGACGGGCTGGCTGACGGGCTGGCAGACGGGGCGGGGGCGAGGCTCGACCAATGCTTGGCCCAGGTCAAGCTTGCTCTCACCAAAGCCGTGTTCGGGGAGCGGAACGACGCTTACTACGGCCTGCGCAAAGCCATGCGCGACGAGTACGAGATCACCCTTGACCTGCTGGACCGCGACAGCGACCCGACCTCCTTGAGCTGGCTGCAACGCACCGGCGCCCGCCTGGGACTGCTGGCATTCTGGCGCCGCCCGGCCGGGGACCGGCAAGACGGGTTAGGCCCGGGTGGGGACCGGCAAGACGGGTTAGGCCCGGCCGGGGACCTGGAGGTGACGGGGACGTCAGATTTCCCGGGACAGGAGCTCGAGCTCGCCTCCTCCACCTGCCGGGTCGAGCTCTTCCCGCCCGAAGAGCTTTTCCAGACGGCGGGGCCGGAGTGCTTCGTGTCCCTCTTCCCGGTCAAGAGCACCGGCACCGATTGGGGTTTTCTGGCCATCGCCGACCCCATCGCGTCCAGCTTCGTGGGCCAGAACTTCATCTTCATGTGGTCCGCCATGTTCAGCGAGGCCCTGGACCATCGTTCTTTGATGCGTTCGCTGAGCCAGCGCAGCGATGACCTGGCCCGCTCGTATGAACGGGAAAAGGAGATGGCGCAGGCCGTCCGCGAGAGCGAGGAACGTTACGCGCTGGCGGCGCAGGCGGTCAACGACGGCGTGTGGGACTGGGACCTGGTGAAGGGCACCGTCTATTACTCGTCGCGCTGGAAACAGATGCTGGGCTTCAGCGGCACCGAGATCGGTGACCGGCCCGAGGAATGGCTCGACCGAGTGCACGCCGACGACCGCGACGCTCTCCTGGGTGAGCTCTCGGCCCTGACGTCAGGCCAGCGGCCCTCGCTTATCAACGAGCACCGGGTCAAAGCCGTGGACGGTCACTACAGATGGGCCCTGTGCCGCGGTCTGGCCGTCCCCGGGGCCGGGGCGCCCGTCACCCGGATAGTGGGCTCGCTGACCGACATCACCGAGCGCTGCCTTCTCGAGGAGCGCTTACGCCACCAGGCTCTGTTCGACAGCCTCACCGGCCTGCCCAACCGGGTCCTCTTCATGGACCGGCTCTCCCAGGCGGTCGCCAATGCCAAGCGCCGCCCGGGCTACACGTACACCGTCCTGTGGCTCGACCTCGACAATTTCAAAAACCTCAACGACAGTCTCGGTCATCAGTTCGGCGACAATCTGCTCGTCCAGGTGGCTGAACGCATCCGGTCGCAGCTGCGGGAATCGGACACGGCGGCCCGTTTCGGTGGCGACGAGTTTGCCTTGCTGGTCCTGGACGTCCCCGATTTCGCCTCGGTCCAGCGGATAGTGCGGCGCCTGCTCGGCAGCCTGCGGGTGCCGTACGAGCTCGACGGCCACGAGGTCGTGGTCACGGGGAGCCTGGGCGTGGCGACCAGTATGACCGGCTACGACAAACCCGAAGACGTGCTCCGGGATGCGGACATCGCCATGTACAGGGCCAAGTCGACGGCACGGGGAAGTTACGCCACCTTTGACGCCTCCATGCACGCCTCCGCCTTGGCTCGTCACAAGACCGAGACGGAACTCCGCCAGGCCATCGAGGGCTCCGGCCACCCCGCCGCGGCGCGGGGGGACTACCTCTTCGGTTACGGGGACGCTGCCCTGCGGACCGGCCCCGGAGGTCTTTACATGGCTGGCCTGGACGAGCCCGGCGCGGCGCCACCCGAGGGCACCGACGCCGCCCAGGCCCCAGGCCCTCAAAGCCCCGACGGTCACCTCGAACTTCATTACCAGCCCGTCGTCGACCTGGCCACGGGGGCTGTCGAAGCCCTCGAGGCGCTCATCCGCTGGCGCCACCCCATCCGAGGCCTGGTCAACCCGCTCCACTTCTTGCCCGTGGCGGAAGACTCGGGCCTGATCGTGCCCATGGGTGCCTGGGTGGTGGCGGAGGCGTGCCACCAGATGGTCGCCTGGCACTTCGCCTCCGTGCTGAGGCCGGGGACGCGGGTGAGCATCAACCTCTCCAATCGCGAGTTCTGGAGCCCGCGCTTTTTCGAACAGCTTGACCGCGTGCTCGAAGAGACCGGTGCCCGGCCCGACCTGATCGCCCTGGAAATAACCGAGGGCGTGATCATGGACGACATCGACCGGGCGGTGGAAATGCTGAACGAGTTGCACAGCAGGCATATCCAGGTCCACGTCGACGACTTTGGGACCGGCTACTCGTCGCTCCAGTCTCTCCACCGGCTCCCTATAGATGTGCTCAAGATCGACAGGAGCTTTGTGGCCGGACTGGGCCAGGACGACCGGACGGCGGAGCTTGTGCGCACGATCGTCCAGCTGGGCAGCAGCATCGGGGTAGGGGTGATCGCCGAAGGCGTCTCCACCCCCGAACAGCACCGGATCCTTTTGGACCTGGGGTGCCGGCTGGGCCAGGGCTACCTTTTCTCGCCCGGCCTGCCGCCCGCAGAGCTGGCGGAACTGCTGGCCCCTGGGCACTTGCTTTTCGAGGGCGCCGCCACCGGGGGCCTGGTCGGTTTGTTCTAGGAGCCGGACTGATGGGTCGAGTCGTACCAGGCGAAATCGTCGGTCAGGTGAGCCACATCGGGTGAGCCGAGACCGGTCGCTTCGTTCCATCCGGGCGTAGCCGGGAAGTGCAAATTGCTGCCCGCCGTTATTTCATGGAACGGTGCCGCCGGCATGCCCTTCGGGCCGGTGGCGAAGTAATAGAGCGTCGGGTTGGCAAACCCGACCGTCTTCAGGTGCTGGTTTATGAGGCTTTCGTCGATGAGAGCGGTGATGGCGGCCCAGCACGGGGTGGCGGCGGACGTACCTCCGGACGGTCCCTCCTGGGGCCCGCTCGAGGTCGGATAGTAGGTGTCCCAGCCGCTGAGGACGTCAGCGTTTGCAGACACGTCCGGTAGGCCCCGGCCGGTAAGGCCGGTTATGCCGGGGCCTTGCTGCCACGAAGGCTGCGGGAAAAAGGTGCTGACGCCTCCGCCGCCGCCCCATTGCTCGAGGGGCTCGCCCCAGGCCGCCTCCTGGTAATAGGCGCCGGTGGACGACAACAAGACGGCTGTGCCCCCCACGGACGTCACATGCGGGCTCGAGGCGTCGGGTTGCACGGCCAGAGTGAACTCGGTTGAGGGGAGAGCGTCGGGAAGGCAGGAGTAGGCGCCCCGGTCGCCGGCGGCCCAGAAAATGGAGGTGCCCTGGGCGGCCGCCTGGGTAAATACGCTGTCTTCGGCGATGGCGTCGTTCTTGGCGCCCTGCTCCTGGTCGCACCAGTGCATGGAGATGCTGCTGGAGATAATGGCGCCGGGGTGGGCGGTCACCATCGCCTGCAGCATGGCGGGCAGATCGGCGCTGTTGCCGAGCGCGTAGACCATCTCGCGAGCGCCCGGGGCCAGGCCGTGGACGACCTCGAGGTCCAGCGCCGCCTCACCGGACACCGCGTCGTAGCCCTGGTCGCCTGCGACGGAGGGGGCGCCCCACGCGCCGGGGTTGGTGACCACGCTGACGTTGAACGCGGGCAGGCCGAACTTCGTGGCGAAATCGCTGAGGACGGCGGCCGGGGGCATCCCCCATTCCGGGAACATGACCGTCACCCCGGCGCCGTCCAGCCCGGCGGACCGCAGCGGCGTCATGTCGTAGAAACTCGTCATTTGGGCCGGCGTGACACCATCAGGCCCCACAATGGCCGCAGTTATGAGCCGGCGATAGTCGCTCATACCCGTGACGGCGACAACGGCCCGGGCCAGGGCGCTCGGTACGGCCGGTTGCCTGAGGGGCCCGTAGAAGCTGGCCCCCGTCTCGGGCTTAAAGTTGTGCACAGGGACACCGAAGAAGCGCTCCAGCGCCGCGGCGGGCGCCGTCACCGTCAGAGATGTGTTGCCCGGGCGCCACTGCGAGCCGATGCCGGCCCGGGCCAGGGCCAGGCGCAACGCCGCCACCCGTGACGGGGCGGGCCCGTAGGTTGTGGCCCACTGAGAGGCGCTGACCCGCCCGCCCCGGGCCAGCAAAGCGTTGAGGCGGCCCTGGTTTCGCGCGCTCAGGGTGAGCGTGACGCTGATCTGTTGGTTGTCCGGCACTGGGCCCAGGTCGCGGTCCTGGCGTTCCGCCACGTACACGGACGGCGAACCCTTGGCTTCGGCCGAAAGCAGCGCCTGCCCCGCTGTCGGCGCCGTTCCCGGCTCCACTGCCGCGTTAGGGCCCGCCGCGTTCGGTCGTGCCGCGGCACCGGGGCGCACTGGGGCATTCGGGCCGGCGGCATTCGGTCCGGGCGCGCACCCCGAGGCCGCTAGGGCGATGGCGACGAGGACGGAGCCGGCGGTGAGCGTGCTCTTGTTCATTGCTGACCTGGCCAGACTGTGTTCGTGAGGGGGTAATCGAGAATTTGGCCGTCCGCAAAACCGAATGGCAGGAGGTCCGGCGAGGTCAGGTCCTGAGCCCCGATGGCGATGGCACTGAGGGTGAAAGTGCCGTTGGTGGCGGCCATGACTGCGACCGACACGACGCGGCTCGTACCGCCACCGGGGGGATCGTAGTCAGCGGTGAACGTCTCGCCCGTACCCGCCACAAACCCTATTTCCGCCCCCGGGATGCCCGAACAGAGCACTTTCATATTCTGGAACGTGCTGGTGTTGATGCTGTTCACGGCTTTAGTGATGGCGCCCGAGACGTCTTGGCCGGCCGTAGCGTTGAAAACCATGGCGCCGTAGTTGCCGCTCAACTCCATCCCGGTGGCGGTTTGGTTGCTTATGCTGAAGGCGCGCGTGTCGTATTCCACCCGGTAACCGAACTGCGAGCTCTTGTAATGAGTAGAGGCCAGCAGACGGGGCCCCACGTCCGGCCCGCACGAGAAGCGGCAATAGGTGATGGAGGGCTTGAGAGAAACGGTCACGGCGGTGATGGCCCCGACGAGCACGCCGAGCACCAGGGCAGCGAAGATGACGAAGCGGGCGTGGCCGAGCTTGTGCTGGGCGGCCGGCACCGACGCCGATGGGACCACCGGGTAGGAGTAGTTGACGGCGACCGCCGGCTGTTGGGTGCCCAGGCGGTTGCCGCACGTCCGGCAGAACGCGCCGTGGCCCACGTTCAACGGTGTACCGCAGCGGCCGCAGTACCCCGCGATGGCTCCCGGGTAGACAGGGACGGTCACATCAGCTCCTGACCGTGATCTCGCCGCCGGCCGCGCCGGNNCGCGCCCGCCTTTGCGGCGCGGGTGCCCTTGGGCCCGGCCGAGCGCGCCACGCCGCAGGCCGGGCAGAAATACATGTACGGCACCAACCGGTGGCATTCCGAGCACGCCGACGGCTCGCCAATGTTGCGCTCGGCGCCTTCTTCGAGAAGGCCGTTGTGCAGGCAGATGCGCACCCACACGAGCAGGGTCGCTGCCGCGATGGCCCACAGCACCGCCACCAGCAACAACGAGGTCACGAAGTAAGTAATGAGCCCGAGCGCGATCTGTGCCACCAAGGCTACGACAATGGCAGCCGGCAACCCCAACAGCAGGTGCACGTGCCATTTGCGCGAACGCCCGTGCCGGCGCAGCCACAAGCTGGCGGTTACCGTGCCTGTGGTGGCGGCATTTACCAGTGCTGCCAGTATCGCCGCCCGCACCACGCCCGTGATCTCCTCTGACGAAATGCTGCCCGTCCCCAACAGGGGCGCCGTCAAGATGTGCCAGTAACCGGTGATCACCGACGCCACCGTGAAGCCGAGGGCCGAGCTCACCCCGAAGCTCAGGCCGTCGAGAACTTCCTCGAGGCCGGCGCGGGACACCAGCAGGAGCGGCCCCGCCAGCATCAGTACCTGGGCCACTACTGGCAAGAGGACGCCGCTGAAAAGGGGCCCCCGGTTGGTGCCGTTGAACGTGACGCGGATGACCTGGCCAAACCCGAGAGAGTAACCGACGCCCAGGACGG
>PMLI01000415.1 GCA_003158835.1 Acidimicrobiaceae bacterium | reverse complement strand
GCGCCGCCGCCGCCGGCCTGCCCGCTATTGCAGTCCGATGGGGTTACGCCGCCGATGGGGAGCTGGAGTGTGCCGGCGCCGCCGCTATCGTGCAAACCCCGGCCGAACTATTGGTTCTTCTGAGCTAGGCGCTGCTCCGGTAAACGCATTGGTCGGTGGGGCCGCCTGTACATTCGGGGCGGATTCGAGCCTCCAGGTCGGTCAGGGTTTGGCCGTCAACCATTCTGATCGCAGGCCCCGTCGCGACGCGCCGCTCGCTCTGTACCCGTCTCGGACGCCTCCGAGCGGACGTTTCGCTGCTCCTGCTCAACGTCGAGCATGACCTCCCGCGACGCCTCCTCCAACATCATCAGCGACTCGTCCGCACCGGGTAGAGCCCGGATCAGCTCGTCTAGTTTCCGTTGGGTCGCGGCCTGCTCTCTGCCCTGCGTGTGCTGGATCGCGAAGACCATCACGAGCGTTACGCCTGACGCCGATACCTCGAACACGGCTACCCATTGGTTCGGGAAACCGAGTACCGCAACGGCAGCGACCAGACAGACCACGGCCGCAGTGATCGCCAGCGCGACTGCAGGCAGGGAGCTGTAGTGCTCGATCCGGTACAAGGCCCGGCTCGTTGCGGGAAGCTGCGCCGTCCTGTGCACGATCCGCCGCCGCCGAGGGCCCGCATCGTCTCCTGGTGGGCGTCGCTTCACTTGCGAAGGTTATCGTGCGGCACGCTCAGGGCCAGACGTCCACCCCGAACACGCCCANNGACGTCCACCCCGAACACGCCCACGGTAGACGTCCACCCCGAACACGCCCACAGTCAGACCTCCGCCCCGAACACGCCCACAGTCAGACCTCCGCCCCGAAAAGCAAACGCCGGTCGGCTTCGCCAAGGCGGACGAGTGACAGGCCCGTCAAGAACAGTCTCAAACCGGCTGCGCCCGAGGCACCGGGCCCAGCGCTGACGCAGCCAGGAAGCCGCCGATAACATCTTCCGCGAGGACGACGAGGCGAAGGTTGTGGTTGCGGGCATGGTTGCGCAAAGCCGTGAACGCCTGCTCCATGTCGAGGCCTTCACTTTCGGCCACCACCCCTTTGGCTTGCTCGACGACGATCCGGCTGTTGAGAGCGTGCTGGCGCAGTTGGTTGACGACCTGGGCCTCGAGCGGGGCGCGGTGTCGCAGGATGGCGATGGTGGCGATGTCGGCCAGGGCCTGGGCGGCGTCGACGTCGGCTTCGTGCATTTCGCCCGCCTCGGCGTGCAACAGGTTGAGGGCTCCGATGACGGTGCCCCGCAGGCGCATGGGCAGGGCGTGCACTGAGCGGAAGCCGGCGGCGAGCGCCTCAGGGGCAAAGCAGGGCCAGCGGCCGTTGGCGGAGGCGAGGTCCTGGTTCACGACCGCTTGGCCGCTCCGGTAGCAGTCCAGGCACGGGCCCTGCTGGGTCTGCAGCTCGAACAGTTCCAGGACGCGCACGGCCGCACTGGAGGAGGCCATCATCCGCAGGTCTCCACAAGGCCCAGCCAACATCAGACCGGCGGCGGCAACATCGAGCACTTCGACGCAACGGTCGGCGAGCAGCGTCAGCAGTTCCACCACATCGAAATCCGCCACGAGCGTGCCAGCCATCTCCACCAGAGCCCGGGCCAGCAGCCCTTGTCTCGGTGCCGGACCTCGGGTCACATCGGCAATGGCCACGTCGGGCCTTCCTGGACCGGCAGAGCGGCCCTGGCCACTAATGGTACGCCCCTCGGCCTTCGACCGAAGACCACCTTCTACGCCGAGGACCTGGGCGTGGCCGCCATCACCGCCCAGGCCGTCCTCGTCCTGCAAGCCGACGCCCCAACCGGCCATCTGGCCGGCCAGCCGGCCGTCAAGCTGGGGGCGGGCGCCGACCCCCACTACGTCGTGCACCAGGCCTCCGGCATGGTCGCCGTCCAGCTCGACGTCAGCGTGCGCGAGGCGCTTGTCGCGCCTCCGCGAAAACCGCGCCTCTGGGAAGGGCCCGCAACCAATTGCGCCAGCACGCTCTCAACAGCCGCTTGTCATCGAGCAAGCCAAAGGGATGGTGGCCGAACGTGAAGGCCTCGAGATGGAGCAGTCGTCCGCGGCCTGGCGCCGATATGCCCGCCACCACAACCTGCTCCTGGTCGACGTGGCCGAAACAGTTATCGGCGGCTCGGTGGCCCCATCGGCGCTGGGCCGGGTGTCGTCCGGGCGGTCTCTGCCCGACGAGCGGGGCGTTGTCGGAGGTATCCTGTGATAATGAGGCGCACCGGAGCGGCGACCGGTGTTGTCCTCTTGGTGCTGGGCGCTTTCTGGACCGGGCGCGAAGGCAGCCACGGGCTCAGCGCGCTGTGGGAACATTGGTGGTGCCCGCTCCCGCTGGATCTCATCCTTTTAGGCGTCGGCGCCCTGGTCGCGGCCCGGTGGCGTCCTTCGGCGGCTTAGTGGTGCGCCCGCCATCCGGGACGAGCGTCCGGGACTGCGCCGCGCTAGTGGCGTACTGGGGAGGACGCGCCCATGAGTGACAGTGCACTGGGCTGGCCGGGTGGCGCCACGCCGCCCCCGCCGTACCTGCCCGTCCCGGGCGCAGCCGTCCGCGTCCGCCTGGCCGTGCAGGAGCGTGGCAACACCGACTACATCTTCAATTTCTGGACGGCACTGGGCTGGACGGTGCTCACGCTGGGCTTCTACGGCTTCTATGTCTTCTATCAGCTCGTCCGGCGGATGCGGGACCACAACGCCCGCCGCCTGGAACTCCTTGATGCCGCGGTCAACTTCGGGTGGGAAGAGGCCGGGCGACGAGGAATGCAAGAGGAGCTGGCACCCTCGTTCCAGCGAGCGGCGTTGCACCTGGCCGTGCTCAGGAAAATGACGGGCGATTTCCGCGAACCCGTGATCTGGACCGTACTGACCGTTGTCGCCAGCGGCATCGTCCACGTCATTGCCTTCATACTCCTGGACCAGGATCTGGTCAAACATGACCGGGCCGAAGTCGGGGTCGAGCACGAGCTTGCGCTCATCTACGGGCGGTTCGGTCACACCCTGGCCTACCCGGAGCCGGGTCGGACCAAGGGCCAGCACAACTATGTGGGCCGCATCGTAGCTGCGTTCTTCTCGTTCGGTATCTACTTCCTGTGGTGGTACTACGACATGATGGAGGAGCCAAACCGGCACTTCCGCATGAACTGGTTGCAGGAGGACGCGCTGGTGGCCGCCGTCGGGGCTGTCCGGTAAGCCTTCTTAGCGGCGTCTTCCCACGCCCCACGCCGTCATCGCCCAGCCCGCCACCGTCCAGCCGCCCAGGACACAGAACGCCGTTGCCAGGTGGGTGACGATGCCCGTCGTGAGGCCGGCCCGGATGACGACGGCCATGTTGTAGAAGGGCAATAGGCGGTGGACGGCATAGAGCCAGCCCGGAAGTTGCGAAGCCGGGAAGACAATGGGGGAGAACATGAGCACGACGAACATCAGCGCGTTCGTAACGACGTTGGTCACCAAGGGGTTGGAGATCGCCACCGCCATGCCGTAGCCGACTGTGATTGCCACCACGGCGCAGAGCAGCGCGGCGGGGATGAGGAGCGGCGACAACGACAGGTGCACTCCGTAACGCCACGCGGCCACGAGCAGCGCCAGCGCCGTGCCTGGCAGAGCGAGGAGCGTGTATAGCAGGAACGTGGATGCCGCCTGGGCACTGCGGGGCGACGGGAGCGACCAGATGTACTCGAACGTCCCTTCCGTTTTCTGCTGGGCGACGGATGCGGGCAACATGACGAAGCCGAGGGGTATGAGGGCCAGGGTCGGCGCACCGGTAGTGATATACATGGCCCGGGCGGCGGTGACGTGAGGGTAGAAGAACCCGTACAACAGCGCCATTCCGGCTCCGGTCATGGTCTGGATGACCATGAGCATCGGTGCCCATTCCCGCATGCGGCCGTAGTCGAGACGCAGCATGGACATCAGGCTGCCGGCCCAGTAACGGGGCCCCGACCGCAGTTCTGCTCGGGAGGCCGGCCACGGGCTCCGGCCGGCGATGGCGGGACCGGACTGGGCGGGACCGGACTGGGCGGGACCNNGACCGGACTGGGCGGGACCGGACTTGGCGGTACCGGACTTGGCGGTACCGGTCACGGGCGCCTCCCGAGCGCCCGCCCGGCCAGGCCCGCGCAGACGATGGCCCAGACGCCCAGCACTATGTACGCCGACAGGACGGCCGGATGAGATCCGGCCGTGAGGGCGGCGCGCGTGACGACGGCCATATGGCGGAACGGGAACCACCAATTGAGTGCCCCGAGCCAGCGCGGCATCTGGGACAGCGGGAAGAGGATGGGCGCAAAACCGAAGACCACAAAGACGAGCAACTGGGTGATCAGTCTGGTCGCCATGGGATTGCCGATTGCATGCCCGAGCGCGTAACCGAACATCGTTCCGGCAAATGACGTGAGGAGGATGGCCGGGAGGAGCATCGGTGAGATGTGCAGGGGCAGGTCGTAGCGCAGTCGGGCGACGCCAAGGGCCACGACC
>PMLI01000553.1 GCA_003158835.1 Acidimicrobiaceae bacterium | reverse complement strand
ACACATGTTCGTCTTCTCGTCGCATACCTGACCCGCTGGTAGCGGGCCTTTTCCGCAGTCGCTTCCCACCCCGGCTCTTGACCGGCATGACACTGCGGTGGTTTGGGTCCCCCGCCTGCACGGCGAACCCGGAGGGCCACAGGCCTCCATCACTGGCACGGCACGGACCGTGCTGGCGGCCTTCTACACCGCCACGCGTTCCTTTCAGGTCGCACGGCATGGCGCCATCCTGGCCAGGAGGGCCCTCGGACGGCGCGCTGAACCGTCTGCCGACTGGTCCAACAAGCTCAACCGGACCACCCTGCCGAGCCCTTGCCTCCCACGGTTCTTCCCACTCTCCGACCCCGGGAGGGCCTCAGTCACCAGAGTGAGAGCGCACACGCGGCGCCCCGCATGCTCAGCGTCCCCTGTGGCAGGCCCGAAGCAGCGGCGTGGGCGGTCGGATCGTCTTGGCTCGGGTCAGATCTTCGGGATGGTGACCTGCGCGTTGGCCTTCACGACCTTCGCCCCGATCAGGCGGGAACCGAGGTGAACGGCGCTCGTGGTCGTCGTCGCTCCCGACGCAGTCGTCGTGGCGGCTCCCGCCTACACGACCAGCCCCAACTCTAGGCAGGCTTGATGCGGAAGGCGGCTTTGTCCGGCTTCCCGCCGCCCGGTGTGGCGGTGAGGGTGTAGCCGCTGCCGACCGGTAGCCGGGCGCCATTGATTCGGCCGCTGAAGCGGAAGCTATTGGCTCCGGCCGCGCCCGGACGCGTGAAGCTGCCAACGATGATGATGTTCACGCAGGTCTCGGCGTGGACATTACGAGGCGTGAGAGCGACGCACCGCGTCCCGCCGTTGACACGCTGGAGGCGCCCGGCCACGGCGTGCGACACGACGAAGCGCACGCTCGCTGTCGCGCTGAGCTGGTAGGTGACGTTCGCCCCAAGGCGCGAGGACGGCGTGACCACCACGGTAGGACCGCCCGCGGCGGCCGTGAACGCGCTCGGCCGGACCGCTAGCGAGCTGAGCACAGGGGCCGTGGCGCCACTCGTCCCGCCCGTGCCCGACGTCAGGCGCGTGAAATGGGCGACGCTGCCCGACCCCGGGCTCGCGACGTAGAGCGAGAGCCCATCGTTCGAGAGCGCGATGTCAAGGGCTCCTCCGATCGGCGAGCCGGGCGCGTCGGCGCAGCCGTTGCCCCCCGCGTCGGCTACGCAGGATTGGTAGGTGAGTTGGCCCTGCGCGGCCACGCTGAACAGGCTGACTGCGCTCGAGCCCTCAGCGGCAACGTAGGCCGAGCGGCCATCGGCGCTGAGCGCGACGCTGTCAGCGCCCGACAGCGGGCTACCGCTGCCCGGGATGTCGGCGCACGAGCCGCCCGAGCCGTCGTCGCTGACACAGCCGTCCCAGCTGAGCTGCCCGTGCGGAGCGGCGAAGAAATGCGAAACGTCCCCGTCAGCCGAGGTCACGTCGACCGATTTGCCGTCCGCGCTCACGGCCACCGCGTCAGCGTGCGCGAGCGGCGTCGCCGTGCCCGGCACATCGGCGCAGGAGCCTTCGGTGCCGTCGTCGCTGATACACCCGTCCCAGGTCAGCTGGCCCTGGGGCGCCACGAAGAAGTGCGACACGGCGCTGTCCTCAGCGCCCTCGGAGGTCACGTACACCGACTTCGCGTTGGCGCTCACGGCGATGCCGTTGGGGCCGGCGAAGGCGGCCGAGGGGACCGCCGTGCAGCCTGCTGCCATGTAGCCTACGCAGCCGTCCCAGGTCAGCTGACCCTGGGGGGCCGCGTAGAAGTGCGAGACCCCTTCCGACGACGCCGCGTAGACGGCCCCGTTTGGGCTCACTGCGATGGCCTTGAGCCCCAGCAGCGCGACGCTCGGGAGGGCGGCGCAGGCGCCGCCGAGGCCGCTGTCGCTGACACAACCATCCCAGCTGAGCTGGCCTTGGGGGGCCGCGAAGAAGTGCGACACGGTCGCGTCCTCAGGGTTGTCGCCTCCTCCGGAGGCCACGTATACCGAGCGCCCGTCCGGGCTCACCGCGACCGCGACCGCGCCTATCAGCGGGTTCGCCGTGCCGGGGATGTCGGCGCAGGACCCACCCGAGCCGTCGTCGCTCACGCAGCCGTCGTAGGTCAGGGCGCCGTTCGCGGCGGCGAAGAAATGCTCCACCCGGTCGCCCGCCGCCACGTACACCGAGCGCCCATCAGGGCTCACCGCCACCCCCGCCGGGACCGTGTCTGTCCCGCCCGGCACGTTGACGCAGCCGACCGCCGCGCTGCTCATCGCCACGCAACCCTCCAACGTCGGGCCGCCGAGCCGGGCGCTCGGCGTGGTCGTGGTCGTGGCAGTCTGCCCCGCCCACGCCGTGCCCGCGGCGCCCGACGAAACCGAGACGATCAGCAACGTCGCCGCCAGGGCACGAGTCCTCCCGCGACCTCTCCCCGCACGCGGTCTCACCAAGAGCACCCGCCGACCTGCAACACGCGCCCATCTGTTCTTCCAGAACTGCATGGCAGAGATGTCCTCCTTGAGCGGGGTGTGCGGGCGACACTAGTAGAGGTACCGGTAGTTTTGGCGCAAAAACCGACGCTAAGGTCTTCCGCGAGCCCAGCCATCTCATGTGCTGGCCTGACGTAGCGGCCTGTAGCCATTGGCCAGTTGTTCGAGCTCTCGGTCGATGTCGAGCTAGAAGGTCCCGTAGAAGCCCACGTTCTCGTTGTGGGCGAGCGATATCTCGTCGAGGACCGGCAGACCATCTCCGAACGGTATGCGAGATCGATTATGGCCCGAGGGCATCGGAGCGGCGACAAGAGGATGCTCGTGGCTCGCCACCATGATGTACGATTCGTACGTGTCAGAGTTGGCCGTCAGCGCCGCCAGGGACCACCTGGCCGAAGCCATCGAACAGGCCCGAACGTCGGGCGAGCCTGTGTACGTCACCCGACGGGGGCGGAGGGTCGCCGTCATCGTCGACGCCGAGGTCTATGACTCCTTAGTCGAGGCGGCTGAAGACGCCCTAGACAAAGCTGAGCTGGGGGCGGCCCGGGCGGAGAACGACTACGTTCCCTGGGAACAGGCAAAGGCTGACCTCGGGTTGGTGTGAACAGCTACCGGGTCGAAATCGCCCGTCGAGCCCTCAAGTCGCTCGCTCTTTTACCCCGCCATGAACAGCAAAGGATCCGGGCGGTTATCGACCTTCTCGCCGGCGAACCACGGCCGCCGAGATGCGTCGCTCTGGTGGGTGAAGCGAACGTGTACCGAGTACGCGTCGGTGACTACCGGGTCGCCTACGAGGTCCACGACGACCAACTGCTCGTACAGGTGGTCCGCGTTGGCCACCGTCGCGATATCTACCGGAAGTAGACCCTCGCAGAAGTCTGAATTATCCTGTCGCTCTACGTAGTCGGTGACGGTGCAGAATTCCCTTAATTGAGCGCTGTTTCTCGAGACAGTCCTCAATGCGTAGGCTACGCGTATTTGGGCAACTGCTAGGTTACTCCCCTTCCATGGGGCGTACCATCGTTTTGGGTAACTATTGGGTAACTTGCCCGCACAGCCGGGACGACAGCCCATGCGTGGGGTAATCGAACAACGAGGCGACAACCGCTGGCGCGTCCGGGTGTTCGCCGAAGTCGCCCACGTGTTGGCGCCTGCGACGTCCCGGACAGTGAACTCGGGACGGGCACAACCTTTCCTTCCGCCACGGAGGCCGTCCTGGTGCCGGTCAGGGACCGCAACTGGGGCCGCACCGAGCCGCAACCCATCTCCGGCACGGCGCGCACGGCATCAACGTAATCTCAGCGGCCAACTTGGCCGGTGCCTTGGGCACGGAAGGGGTAATCTTTCCCCAGCTGGGCGAATCGAGGGGAGCCAATGTCGCATGAACGGGCGTGACCGAATCCTCGATCTGGTCCACGGGCGTCCCACGGATTGCCTTCCGTGCATGCCGATCACGATGATGTTCGCGAGCGACTTCGCGGGTGCCCGCTACCTCGACTATGCGACGGACCATCGCGTCCAAGCGGCGGCACAGTTGAAGCTCGCGGAGCATTTCGACCTTGACCACGTGAGCGTGATTTCCGACCCGTGTTGCGAGGCAGCGGACTGTGGCGCCGAGACCGCTTGGTTCGATGACGCCCCGCCGGCTTTGAGAGAGGAAAGGTCGCTGCTTCGCGACAAGGTGTCCTTGGCATCTCTGCGTGCTCCCGACCCGCGCCGGGGGCCCCGGATGAGCAACCGGGCCCAGGCCGTGAAGGATCTTGCGGGCGCCGTCGGGCGCGGTCGTCTGGTCGAGGGCTGGATCGAGGGACCGTGTGCAGAGGCGGCCGATCTTCGCGGGATCAACAGGCTGATGCTCGACTTTTATGACGACCCTGATTTCGTCCACGAGCTCATGGATTTCGTGGTCGAGCTCGAAATCTCGTTCGGCCGCGCCCAAGTTGATGCCGGTGCTGAGGCGATCGGTATTGGGGACGCCGCTGCCTCGTTGATAGGACCGGCGCTGTATGAAGAGTTTGTCTGGCCGGGCGAGCAGCGTCTGGTGAGCGCGATGCATGACGCCGGTGTGATCTGCCGCCTTCATATCTGCGGGAACAATCGCCGGTTCCTTCTCAGTGCAGCAAGGCTGGGGTGCGAGATCATCGACATCGATGCGCCGGTACCGATGGCGGCGGCCAGGCAGGCCGTCGGCGTTGAGCAGGTCCTATGCGGCAATCTCGACCCCGTCCGGTCCATCCACGATGGAACTCCGGACGAGATCCGGGTCAGATTTGCGGCATGCCATGCCGATGCCGGATCGCGCTACATAGTCGGTGGGGGTTGTGAGATTCCGCGCGGCACGTCTCTGGACAATTTCCAGGCCATTGTCGACTTCGCGCGCATGACATCCGAAAGCTGAGCGAGGCCTCGGAGGATGGAGCCACAAGCAGCCAACCGGCAGCTGTTCGGGGCGCGTTGGCCGTCGCGGGTGCTGGGCAGCATGACCGACTCCGAGGTAGCGGGGTCGGGGCAGGCCGGCTTCGTGGGAAGGGCCCGAGCTCGGGCCTGCCCATGAAGGCGCGTGGCAACAGTGGGCGGCGGAGGGCGACGCCGCGGCCTGGGAGCCTACGGCCAACGACGGGCTGAACTGATGCGACGAGGCGAGGTCCGCCTCGGCGCACTCGACCCGGTGCGTGGTGCGGAGACCAACACGCGCCGACCGGCCGTGATCGTCAGCAACGACGGGCCCCGGGCTTCATCTTCAGTGCCCCGGGCCCGCGCCCTTGGCCAAAGCCGTGGGCACGGGCCGGGACTTCAAACAGGCTCAAGCCGTCTTGCGGGTCTCAAGCCCAGCGGTCGTCGCCACAGGTACTGCTCTGGCGGCCAGGTAGCCGTCCTCCAAAAGCCGCGAGGAACTGGCCGGACCGTACAGGC
>PMLI01000372.1 GCA_003158835.1 Acidimicrobiaceae bacterium | reverse complement strand
GCCACCCCGGCCACCCCGGCCACCCCGGCCACCTCGGCCACCTCGGCCCGCCCGGCGATCCCGGCCCGCCCGGCGATCCCGGCCACCCCGGCCAAATCAGCGGGCTCGGCCGGCTGCAGGCGGACCTCGTCTTCAACGTCGCCGATGGCAGCCCCCTCGCCTCTTCGCCCGCCGTCGGGCGCCTGCGCGACTACCTGGCGTCACTGCTGGCAGACGGGTTCCCGCCGAGCGTGTCGCTGGCCGTAGTCCGGCCCGAGGGTATGGTGCTCCAAGCCTTCGGCGGGTACGCCTGCGTCGTCGGCGAGACCGTGGCCACGACCCCCGCCACCTGCTACGACCTGGCCTCGCTGACCAAGGTGGTCTGCACCACCACCCTGGCGATGATCGCCCGCCAGGGCGGGGCTCTCGGCTTTGAAGATCCCGTGGCCCGCTGGCTGCCCGGTTACCCACAACCGCGCACGACACTGAGGCACCTGCTCACTCACACCTCGGGCCTCGTCGACCACATCCCCTTCTATGCCACGGCGGCAGGTCGTGCCCCCATCGAGGCGGCCCTGTACGCGGAGGCGTCGACGTCTGTCCCGGGCGAGGCGGTGCGTTACTCGGACCTCAATTTCATGCTGCTCGGATGGGCCCTCGAAGCCTGCTTCGGGCGCAGTCTCGATGAGGTGTTCGCGTCCGAGGTGGCGGCGCCGCTCGGGTTGCGCCGGGCACGGTTCCGGCCGCCTCCGACAGATCGTCGCAGCACGGCGGCGACGGAGCTGGACGGCGACCAGCGCCCCGGCCCGGGCCTGGTCTGGGGCGAGGTGCACGACGGCAATGCCTTCGCCCTGGGCGGGGTGGCCGGCCACGCCGGCCTGTTTGCTCCGCTTGGGGAGCTCGCCCGGTTCGTGCAGTCCCTGCTCGCTCCCGAGCCGGGGCGGGTGCTTTCGGCCGAGTCGATCGCCTTCATGAGCGCTCGCCAGGCGGCCAGCGCCGGTGATGTGCGCGGGATCGGCTGGCGGCTCGAGCCCGGGCAGTGGGGATCCTGGCCGCCGGGGACGATCTGGCACACCGGGTTCACCGGGACGTCGCTGCTGGTGGCGCCGGCCCGGGCGACCGCCGTGGTGCTGCTCACCAACGCCGTGCACCCGCGCCGCCGGCTGGACGACCAGGCCGCCGTGCGGGCGGAAGTCCACCGGCTGGTGGCCGAGGCACTGGCGTGACGTCCGGCCCCAACCCGCCCGGCCNNCGACCGAGGCGGTACGTCCCGAGCTCGGTGACCTGGACCAGCTTGACGCGGCTGACCTGGTCGCTCTCCTGAGCGCCGACTCCCGCCGCGCCACCGAGGCCGTCGCCGCTGCGGCACCGTCCCTCAGTGCCGCCGTCGAGGTGGTTTGCCGGCGGCTGGCGGCCGGAGGCCGGCTTATCTATGTCGGCGCAGGCAGCGCCGGCCGGCTCGCCATGCTGGACGCGGCCGAGCTCGGGCCGACCTTCAACGTGGCGCCGGGAACCGTCGAAGCCGTCCTGGCCGGGGGCGAAAACGCCCTGCGCCGCCCCAGCGAGGGGGCCGAAGACGACTGGGCCGCAGGGGTTGCGGCGCTGGAGCGTCTGGAGGTGGGCGAGAGCGACGTCGTAATCGGTGTTTCGGCCAGCGGCCGCACCCCCTTCGTCCTCGGCGCCATCGAGCACGCCAGCTCGGCCGGAGCGGCCACGGTCGGCATGTCCTGCAATGCCATGAGCCCGCTGAGCACGGCGGGCGACATTGCCGTCGAGCTGGTGGTGGGCGGCGAGGTCATCGCCGGCTCGAGCCGCCTGAACGCCGGTACGGCCCAGAAGATCGCCCTCAACACGATCTCGACCGCCGCCATGGTGCGGTTGGGCAAGACGTACGGAAACCTCATGGTCGATGTGCGGCCCAACAACGTCAAGCTGCGCGACCGGGCTGTCCGCATCGTGCAGGCCATCACTGGGGCAGGGCCCGAGGTGGCCGCTTCCGCCCTCGGGAGCGCGGGCTGGAACGTCAAGCTGGCGTGCCTTATGGCATCGAGCAGCCAGGACCTGGCCACGGTCGCCCCCATCCTCGAGGCCGCCGGAGGCCATCTGCGCCAGGCGCTGGACCTGGTGGGCCGGGGCGCCGGGGAAGCGCCGGCCGGGACTTTGGGCTCTGGTCGACTGGCGCCGTAAGTCTTACTCTCGACGCACGAGCTCTGGAATTGGCCAACGCCTTGTCCACGTTGCTACCAGTCCGGCGGGCCGCGCCGTCCCGGCGACCGGCCGCGGGCGTCCTACTTGAACCTATCGGAGGGCCCGGCATGAAGATCGAGTACTCCCACGCTTCGAAATATGGCAACGGGGCCATGGTGGCGGAGGAGTTCAAGAGGCAGATGGACGCCAAGGGTGTCACGGTCAACGTCCACCACGTTCGGGAGTTGAAGCCCAAGCAGCTGGCGCCGGCCGACCTCTACCTGTTCAGCTCGCCCGGTCGTATGGGCAAGCCCATCGGTCGCATGCACCGGTTCCTGAAGAAGCTGAGCCTGCCGGTGGGCACGAAATACGCCATCTTGACGACCGAGCTCGCACCGCGGCCGGACAAGAAGACCGGGCGCGTGCCCAGCGACGAAGAGATGGCGAAATGGCAGCGCGTCATCCCGATCATGAACGAGGTCCTGCAGGGCAAGGGCCTCGTCAAGGTCGACGAAGACAAGGTCCTGGTGACTCGGGTTAAAGGCCCGCTACAGGACGGTTGGCAGGACAAGGTGGAGGCCTTCGTGGCCCGGCTCCATTCGTGATAACCGCCACGCAAGTTCGCTCAGGGGGCCGCCACGCCGTCCTCGGCGCGCACGAGTGGCGGCTCGTAAACGGCCCCGCTCTGCACCTCGGCCCACCAGCCGGCATCAAGGTCGTGGACCTGTTCGGCGGCTACTCGCGACGCCAGCGCCACCGTCGCTGCCACACCGGTCCCGCTCTCGAGCATGGAACCGAACAACACCCCCAGCCCGCCGGCGCACGCCACCGCCGCCACTTCGAGGGCGGCCTGGAGGCCACCGCATTTGGCCAGCTTGATGTTCACCACGTCACAGGCGCCGGCATCGGCTAGCCGCCGCACGTCGGCGGCGCTGTGTGCGCTCTCGTCGGCCACGACCGGGACCGGGATGCGAGCCGTGACCGCGGCGAGCCCGGTCAGGTCGGCGGCCGGTACGGGCTGCTCGAGGAACTCGAGCGTCACGCCTGCCGCCGTCACCGCCCCGATCACCTCGAGAGCCTGCTTGGCCGTCCAGGCCTGATTGGCGTCGACGCGCAGGGCGACAGTGGCGGGCACGGCGCGGGCGACGGCCTGGATGCGTTCGATGTCGAGCGCCACCGGCCCGCCTACTTTGAGCTTCAGGGCGCCGAACCCCTCGTTGGCCCGCCGGGCTGCCTCGGCCGCCATGACGGGGGGAGCGGCCAGGCTCAGAGTCACGTCCGTGGCGATAGGGCGGGGGGCGGCTCCCAACAGCTCCGACAGCGTGATCGCCCGCCACGCCGCTACGGCGCGGTGCACGGCCACGTCGAGGCCGCACTTGGCAGTGGTGTTCCCGACCATGGCCGCCGCCGCGTCGGTCAGGGCGACGGAGTAATCGCTCAGGTCCCGCCCGATTAGCACCGGCCCCAGCACCTTGTTGACCGCCTCTTCGATCGAAGCGTTGGTCTCGCCCGTGATACGGGCCGTTCCCACCACCTCGGAGCAGCCCGTGACGCCGTCGTCGGTGCGTACCCAAACCGTGACGACCTCGAAGTCGGTCACCTCCCTCAGGGCGGTGCGGAAAGATGAGCGCAGGC
Organism: Acidimicrobiaceae bacterium; assembly: GCA_003158835.1. Taxonomy (GTDB): domain Bacteria; phylum Actinomycetota; class Acidimicrobiia; order Acidimicrobiales; family Palsa-688; genus Fen-671. Next base: position 455 of record PMLI01000372.1, on the reverse strand, counting down.
GCACCCCCCGCCGGCCGGTCTCAACAGCGGTGATTCGCATCGGTTGCTCCTTGTCCCTGCACCTGGGTTCCTGCACCTGNNTGGGTTCCTGCACCTGGGTTCCTGGACCTGGGTTGCCGCATCTGGGTTCCTGCATCTGGGCACGGCCACGGCGGGGTCAGCGGCGCCGCCCCCTGAAGTGTAAAGGTCGTAGCATCTGGCCGAGAATGACGATCGATAGTCTGGCCTCGTCGGGGCGCGTTCTCGGCCTGGACGTGGGCGGGTCCGTGACCAAGGTGGTCGTGGTCGAGGGTGGCCGGGTCGTCGAGCAACGCCAGGCGCAGGCCGGCAATCTCGTGCTCACCCCCGATATCACCGAAAGGCTTTGGTCCTTGATCGTGGCTGCGGCCCCGGACCGGGCCGGTGTCGGTCTGGCGGGGCTCTCCGACGCCGGCACCGCCGCCGCCATCGGCCGC
>PMLI01000210.1 GCA_003158835.1 Acidimicrobiaceae bacterium | reverse complement strand
GCCATCGCCGACTGGCCTCTGCTCAACGCCCTGGTCAACACCGCCAGCGGAGCCTCGTGGGTCTCCATACACCACGGCGGCGGCGTGGGCATCGGCCGGTCCATTCACGCCGGCCAGGTGACGGTGGCCGACGGCACCGCCCTGGCCGGCCAGAAGCTGCAGCGGGTGTTGTCGAACGACCCGGCCATGGGTGTCCTGCGTCACGTCGACGCCGGTTACGAAAGGGCCCGGCAAATAGCCACCGAGCGCTCCGTGCGCATCCCCATGGACGGCCCGCCCCGAGCGGTGGACGGCCCGCCCCGAGCGGTGGACGGCCCGCCCCGAGCGGACGAGCAGCCCCGAGCGGTGGACGAGCCGGCGTGAACGTCGGGGCGGGTACGGGAAGAGCGGGCTCGGCCGTCGAACTCGGCACGGGCGGTGCCACTGCCGCCGACGTGATCGCCGTGGCCCGGGGCGGGGCGAAGGTGCGGCTGAGCGGTGACGCCCTGGACGCCATGAGCGAGTCCCGCCGGTTTGTCGAGGCCCTGGCGGCCGGCCCCGTGCCGGTGTACGGGGTGTCCACGGGCTTTGGTGCGTTGGCCACGCGGCACATCGACCGGGGCTCGAGGGCTCAACTTCAGCAGAGCCTGGTCCGCTCGCACGCCGCCAGCATGGGCGGCGCCGTCGACCCGGAGATCACCCGGGGCCTGATGTTCCTCCGGCTGAGGACCCTGGCGACCGGCCGTACCGGCGTCCGTCCCGTCGTGGCCGAGACCCTGGCCGCTATGTTGAACGCGGGGATCACCCCCGTCGTCCGCGAGTACGGCTCGCTCGGCTGCAGTGGCGACCTGGCGCCGCTGGCCCATTGCGCCCTCGCTCTCATCGGTGAGGGTGAGGTGATGAGCGCGGGTGGGGAGCCGGCCGCGGCCGGGTTGGCCCTGGCCGCGGCCGGTATCGAGCCCGTGGTCCTCGAGGCCAAAGAAGGCCTGGCCTTGATCAACGGGACCGACGGCATGCTGGGCATGCTGGTCATGGCGTGCGAGGACCTCGGCCGCCTGTGCCAGGTGGCCGACATCACCGCCGCCCTCAGCGTGGAGGCCCTGTTGGGCACGGACCAGGCTTTCCTCCCCGGCCTGCAGCACGACCTGCGCCCCCATCCCGGTCAGGCGGCGAGCGCCGCCAACCTGCTGGCGCTGTTGAAGGGGTCCGCCATCGTCGCCTCGCACCGGACTGACGACCCCCGGGTGCAGGACGCCTATTCGCTGCGGTGCGCCCCTCAGGTGGCGGGCGCCGTGCGGGACACCCTCGAGCACGCCCGCACCGTGGCGGACCGTGAGCTCCGCTCGGCCATCGACAACCCGGTGGTGCTGGTGGACGGGACCATCGCCTCCAACGGCAACTTCCACGGCGCCCCCATCGCCTATGTCCTCGACTTCCTGGCCATCTGCGTCGCCGACCTGGGATCGATGGCAGAGCGGCGCACCGACCGTCTCCTGGACCCGGCCCGTTCCCACGGCCTGCCACCCTTCCTGGCCGCCGACCCCGGCGTCGACTCGGGCCTGATGATCGCCCAGTACGCCCAGGCGGCCATGGTCTCGGAGAACAAGCGCCTGGCCAGCCCGGCCAGCGTCGACTCCATCCCCAGCTCGGCCATGCAGGAGGACCACGTCTCCATGGGTTGGGGAGCAGGGCTCAAGTTGCGCACCGCCATAGCCAACCTCCGCCGCATCCTGGCCGTGGAACTGGTGGCCGCGGCGCGCGCCGTGGATCTGCGTGCCCCGCTGCGGCCTGCGCCCGCCACGGCCGCTGTTATCGCCGAGCTTCGCAGCTGCGTGCCCGGCCCCGGCCCCGACCGCTGGCTCTCGCCCGAGCTAGAAGAGGCCGACCGGCTCATCGCCTGCGGCCGCATCCTCGAGGCCGCCAACCAGGTCGTGGCCCTGCAATGACCGGGGACATGACAGGAATGACCGGGGACATGACCCGAATGACCGGGGACATGACCGGAAAGACCGGGGACATGACAGGCGGGGGGCCCGGAGGGCTGAGGGCACGGTTCGATGGGATGTGGGCGGAGCTCGGGCGGACCGGGCGCGACGCCGCCGGCGGGTATTCGAGGTTGGCCTGGAGCGCGGCCGACGCCCGGATGCGGCAGTGGTTCCGGTCGGAGGCGGCGGCGCGGGGGATGGCGGTGGAACAGGACGGCAACGGCAACCTCTGGGCCTGGTGGGGCGGTCCCTGCGGCGGTGCCGTGGCCACCGGTAGCCACCTCGACAGCGTCCCCAACGGGGGCGCATTTGACGGCCCCCTGGGCGTGGTCTCGGCCTTCCTGGCCGTCGACGAGCTGCGGGCGGGGGCCCGTTCGCCCCGCCGGCCGGTGGCGGTCGTCTGCTTCTCCGACGAAGAAGGGGCCCGTTTCGGGGTGGCCTGCATGGGCAGCCGGCTGACGTGCGGGGCCCTGGCGCCCGACGCGGCGCGGGCGCTGGTCGACGCGGGCGGGACGACGCTGGCCGAAGCGATGCGCCAAGCCGGTGCCGACCCGGGCCGGCTCGGGCCCGACCCCGAGCGCCTGGCGGGCCTGAGCGCCTTCATCGAGCTGCACATCGAGCAGGGCAGGGCCCTCGTCGACCTGGGGGCAACGGTCGGCTTGGCCACCGCCATCTGGCCTCACGGCCGGTGGCGGTGCTCGTTCCGGGGCGAGGCGAACCATGCCGGTACGACCCTGTTGCCAGACCGCAGAGACCCCATGCTGGCCTTTGCCGTGGTTGCCATCGAGGCCCGCCGGGCGGCCGAGCAGTATGGCGCCCGGGCCACGTTCGCCAAGGTGGGCGTCCAGCCCAACGCCACCAACGCCATCGCCGCCCGGGTCGACGCCTGGCTGGACGCCAGAGCACCGGACGAGGAGGCCCTCCACCAGGTCGTGGCCGGGGTGAGCGACGCCGCCGGGCGGGCCGCGGCCGCCCACGGCGTCGATTTCCATCTCAGCCAAGAGTCCTTCACCGGCACGGTGGTGTTCGACGGTGATCTACGAGCGCGCCTGGCGGAGGCGCTCGGCGGAGCTCCTGAACTGCCTACTGCAGCCGGTCACGACGCCGGCATCCTGGCGGCCCACGTACCGGCGGCCATGCTCTTCGTCCGCAACGCCACCGGCGTGAGCCACAGCCCGGCCGAGTCAGCCACCGTCGACGACTGCCTGGCCGGGGTGCGCGCCCTGGCCCGCGTGCTCGACGCCCTGGCCTGCTGGTGAGCCCGACGGCACGGTACTTCTGTGACTACGCCTGGCTGGGGGGCGCCTCCGCCCAGGCGGGCGTGCTCGTCTCGACGGCAGGGGAACGGGTGTCCGCCGTGGACGCCGGCGTCGCCCGCCCGCCCGGAGCCGTGCACCTTCAGGGGCTGACCGTGCCCGGCTTTGCGAATGCTCACTCGCACGCCTTTCATCGAGCTCTACGGGGCCGCGCCCAGGCCGGTCGCGGGACGTTCTGGACCTGGCGGGAGGAGATGTACCGGGCCGCGCTGGCGCTGACGCCGGAGAACTACTACGACCTGGCCCGGGCTACCTATGCCGAGATGGCGCTGGCGGGGACCACGGCGGTGGGGGAGTTCCACTACGTCCACCACCACTGCGGAGGGGCCCCGTACCAGGACCGCAACGCCATGGGGCGAGCTTTGATGGCGGCCGCGGCCGAGGCGGGCGTGAGGGTGACGCTGATCGACGCCTGCTATCTCGAGAGCGGCCCGGGCCGTCCCCCCGAAGGGGCCCAGCTCCGCTTCGCCGACGCCACGGCGCAGGCCTGGGCCGAACGGGTAGCCGAGCTGGCGCAAGAAGCGCCCGTGGCCGGTGCCCGCCTGGGCGCCGCCGTCCATTCGGTACGGGCCGTTCCCCCCGAGAGCGCGGCCGTGGTGGCCGGTCACGCCGGGCGGAACGGGTTGCCGCTGCACTTCCATCTCTCAGAGCAAGTGGGGGAAAATGAGGCCGCCCAGGCTGCTTACGGCCTTTCTCCCACCGAGGTCCTCGACGCCGCAGGGGCCCTGGGGCCCGCCTCCACCGCTGTTCACGCCACCCATTTGTCGGAGCACGACATGGCGCTGCTGGCCGGCTCGGGCACGGGGGTGTGCATGTGCCCGACAACCGAACAGGACCTGGCCGATGGCACCGGCCCCGCCCGTCGCCTGGCCAATTCGGGGCTGCCCATCTCCCTGGGGTCCGACAGCCAGGCCGTGATCGACCCCTTCCAGGAAATGCGCAGTCTCGAGTACGACGAGCGCCTGGTCACCGGCGCCCGGGGCCACTGGGCCGCCCACGAACTGCTGACCTCCGCCACCGCCCGCGGGCAGCGGGCCCTCGGGTGGCCGGAGGCGGGCACCATTTCCGTGGGCGCGCTGGCGGACCTAGTCACCATCGATCTGCGCTCGCCCCGTCTGGCCGGGGCGGGCGGGGACCACCTGGTCGAGATGGCGGTGTTCGCGGCCGGCGCCGCCGATGTGGCCCACGTTGTGAGCTCGGGGAGAGTCGTCGTCGCCCAGGGTCGCCACCTCAAGGTGGGCGACGTGGCGGCGGCGCTACGGTCGTCCGTCGCCGCGGTCATGGGCCCGTGACGCCGTGACCTCACTACTCGTCGACAACGTCGGTCTACTGGTCGACAACATCGGCACCCTCGTGACCAACGACGAGGCCATCGGGAACGGCCCGACCGGCATCCTGCACGGCGCCGCCCTTGTCGTCGACGCCGGCAAAGTTGTCTGGACGGGCCCGGCCGGCCGGGCGCCGCGGGGTACCCAACGCCGTCTCGACGCGCAGGGCCGGGCCGTGGTGCCCGGCTTCGTGGACAGTCANNGCCAACTTCGACCGGCTCCTGGGAGAGGCGCTGGCGTCGGGCACGACCACCATCGAGTGCAAGTCCGGTTACGGCCTGACCCCCGAGGACGAGGCCCGGGCCTTGCAAATCGCCGGCCGCGGCACTGGGGAAGTGACATACCTCGGGGCCCACGTGGTGCCCCCGGAGTACGCCGGCCGGCCGGAC
>PMLI01000518.1 GCA_003158835.1 Acidimicrobiaceae bacterium | reverse complement strand
GGCCGAGCCGGTGGACATCTGGTAGATCAACAGGCGGTGCTCACCCGGTAGGGGGCTGTCCTCCTGGTACGATCTCGCCTCTCGTCCGAGGTTCCCGATGATGTGCTCGGCCCAGATGTGGCTGCCGTAGCCCGCCTCGCGCAGTACCCGGCGCGTCTGCAGGGTGTGGTTGCTGATGGCGTCGTGAGGCGCGAACCCGGGAAGGTAAAGGTCAATCCTCATTGGGAGCATCCTTCCTCGCGCTCGGCTTGGGCGGCGTGGCGGTCTTGGGCTCCAGCCGGCTCAAGCGCGCTTCGACGGCACCGACCCGCGCCGCCAGCTCGTCCCCGTTCCGCTCCAGTTCTTCCACCCGGGAAGCCATGGTTTCGCCCAGCCGCACGACGGTGGCGGCGAAGGAGTTGAGCTGCGCGGACAGGTAGCGCATGTACCAGCCGCCCAGCCGTTTCACCCCCGTCTTCACCATCTGCACCTCGCGGCGGGGACTGATGACGGGGACCTCGACGTCAAAGGTGGCGACGGTCCTCACCGACTGCAAAGCGCCCCGGACGTCCTCGGGATTGGTCTCGTAGGCCCGCAGGCGGCTCGTCGCCTTGCGCACCTTCTCGATAAAGATGAGGGCGTCAGGCCCAAAATCAGGGCGGCGGGGAGGCTTGAGACTGGCTCCGGTAGTGTTCGACATACGGGACAGTCAGGTTAGCGCCTCTGGCGTACCCGGGTCAGGGGGAGGCGCGGGCCGGGGACGCCGGCGTTGCCCGTCAGCTGCGGGTCGTGGTGGAACACCGGCCACGCCCCCGGCCCCACGACGGCGGCGCCGATCGAGCGAGCCAGCTCGAAGTGCTCGATCTCGCCCTGGTTGTGAGCGTTGTAACCGGCGACGGTGATCCCGATCGTCCCGTTGGGGTCGTCGGTGACGAGGGGCGCGTTCTGCAGGCCGACGCCCCGTTCCAGGGTGGCTACCACGTGACCGCTGGGGCCGTCCAGGACTTCGGCGCCGGCCGTCGAGGCCACGATCACGTCCTGGTGGCCCTGGCCCAGGTCGGCCGTGACCACGCCCCCGTCGACGGCACCCACCGGCCGGCTCCAGATCGTTCGTCCGTCGGTCGCGTCCAGCGCGTACACCGACCCCGCCCCCTGGCCGGCGTCGGTCCCCTCGATCACAGCCAGGGCGCCATTTCCCTGGACGTCGGCCAAGGCCGGGCTCGACTCGGTCATCCCGTCCAGGGCCGCCTGCCAGACGAGCCGGCAACGGGTGTCGAAGGCCAGGACCTTGTCGGTGTCGGAACCCTTGAAGGTGGTGCCAGTCCCCACCACGATGCCGGTGGCCCCGCCGGCCAGGAACGGTCCGACGGCGGGGGAAGACTCCACCCCCACGTTGGGGTTGGCTTCGCAATCGAGGCCCCCGGCCGGGCTGGCGGTGCCCGCCCGGCCGGTGGGCGACAGCACCCGCACGTGGCCGCCCTGGGTGTAGGCGACGCCGTAGGCGAGCCCTGCCGTCTGGTCACCGCCTTCGACGATGTCGGTCCGGCCGTTGCCGTACAGGTCGGCCAGGGCCGGGGTCGAGAACCCGCTGTCGGCGCTGAACCAGGGGAAGCCGGTCAAGGTGGCTCCCGTGGCCGCGTTGAGGGCGTATTCTTCCTGGCCCACGGACGGCGCCACCACGTCCAGACCGCCCTGCAGGTCGCCTACTGCCAGGGATGCGGCCACGGCGGACGTGGCGCCGGCGGAGCGGTCGCTGGCCGGGTTCTTCACGGCCACATACCAGCGTTTGGTCCCGTCGGGGTTGAAGGCTTCGTAGCCGCCCTGGTGCGGGGTGGACGAGTCGCCCACCCCGACAAAGACCGTGTCGTTGACGGGGTTGGCGCCGATGGCCGCCACCGACGGCGTCGAGTCGACGGGGGTTCCCCCGGTACGGGCCGGCCAGCCCGGGACGGCCCCGCCGGCGGCGAGCGAGAAGGCGTACACGTAGCCCGCCCTGTCCCCCACCACCACGGCGGGGACACCTCCCAGGGTGGCGGCATTGGGCGACGAGAGGGCGACAGGGTGGCCGGCGTCGGGCAATGTCTGCGACCAGATCTTCACGAAGCCGAGGCCCTGGGCGGCCGCCGGGGGAGCAAGGGCCGCCAACCCGGCCGCCCCCAGGGCGGCGGTGGTTAGGGCGGCGGTGGTGGCACGCCCCGCCCCGGCCCGTTTCACCGCGGTGAGGCCACCGCCGCGCCATACCTTCATATCCGCTACTTTCGGCTCAATCCGGGCGCGGCTTGCGACTTGACGAGCCCCAGCGCGAGAAAGGCGAAGAAAGTGGTGCTCGTGGGAACCCCACAGGGCTCGGAGAACTACCGCGGGGGGCACTTCACCAAAGCCCGGTGGCGGCGCGTCAAGCTGGCATGGCTCCTGCTCCAGGACGGGCCGGCCGGGCCGGCTTGGCCGTCGGTGCTGGCCATGAGCGCGCTGGCGGCCGTCCTCAGCTGGCGGAGCTCTCCGTGGCGGGTCGTCGCGGCCGGCTTGAGCTCCTGGCAAGCAGGTCTGGCGCTCGCCTTCGAACAGCACCTGCAATGGGGGCCACAGGTCGTGTTCACCTTCGGCCCTTACGGCTTCGTCGAGGACATCCTGCCTTTCTTCCGGGCCACGGCCGCTCTCGGCCTCGTCTACGCGATCGTGGTCACCTGGGGACTGGCGGCTCTGGTGATCGGCGCGCTGCGCCGGTCATGGGGCCTGCTGCCGGCGAGCGTGGCGGCGTGGGCGGCGGTCACCATCGCCGCCAGCGTGCTGGAGGCGCCCGAGCTGGCCCTGGCCGGCGCCCTGGGCCTGGCGTTGGCCTGCCTCGGGGCGAAGAGCCAGAAGGCACGCCTGACCATGCTGGCGGCCCTGGGCGCCCTGGCCGGCTTCCAGCTGCTGGTCGAGGTCAATGTGGGCCTCGTCACCGCCGGCCTGGCCGTCCTGGCCGTGGCCGGCTCAGCCGGCCGATGGGGGCGCCCCGCCCTGACGGCCGCCGTCCCCTTCGTCGCCGTGGTCGTCCTGGCGCTCGTGGCCGCCGGCCAGAGCCTGAGCAACTTGGCCTCCTATCTCCGCGGCGCCCTCGCCGTCGCCGCCGGCTACGGCTCCGCTATGGGCTCGTCCGGCGGCCGGGGCGCCGAAAACTGGTACGCCGCTCTGGACGCGGCCCTGGTGGTCGCCGTCTTCGTCCTGGCCCTGCGGGGGGCGGCGGCGCGGGCCAAGGTGGTGGTGGTCATCATGCTGGCGGGCTGGGGCTGGGAAACCCTGAAGGAGGGTTTCGTACGCCACGACCAGCACGACTTGACCTATCTTGCGTTGTTCATGCTGGCGCTGGGCCTGGCCCGGCTGCCCCGCCACTTCGTGCCCGTCCAGGCCCTGAGCATGGCCCTGGCCGCCCTGCTGGCGTGCGTGGCCAACGGCGGGGTGCCGCCCTCGTTGGGTTCCCCGGTCGAGAACGTCAGGGCCCTGGCGCAGGAGGTCACGGATCTGGCCGCCGGGGGCCGCTGGGCCCGGGTGCAGGCCATCGCCCGCTACCAGGTCCGGGCCACGGGTGACGCACTGCACCCCGGCCTGGTCAAGTCCCTGGCGGCCGGCACGGTGGCGGTCGAGCCCTGGGACGACGCGGTCAGCTTCGGCTACCCGCAGCTGCGGTGGCAACCCGAGCCCGTCCTGCAGTCCTACAGCGCCTACAGCGCCTACCTCGACGGCCTGGATGCCTCCTTCCTCTCGTCCCCCCGTGCCCCCCGGCACATCCTCTACCAGCCCGTGGCCCTCGACGGGCGGGGCCCCTTCTGGGACTCGCCCGCGGCCATGGTGGCCCTGTACTGCCACTACCGCCAGGTTTCGGTGAGCAGCCCATGGCAGGTGCTGGCCCGGGCCCCCGACCGCTGCGGGCCGGCTCAGGTCATAGGCCAGGTGAGGGCCCACTTCGGTCAGCCCATCACCGTGCCGTCCCGGCCCGGCCGGCTGGTCCTGGCTTCGTTTTCGCTCGCCTCGCCCCTCCTGGCCCGAGCAGAAGGACTTCTCCTGAAGCCGCCCGAACTGCACGTGACCACCTGGACCAGCCGCGGCGGCACCGGCACCGTTTACCGCTTCGTGCCCGGGACCGCGGCGGACGACCACGTCATGCGGGCCCCCTCCTCGCTCGGCTATTCACCTTCGTTCAGCCCGCCGGCCGTCCGGCGCCTGGAAGTGACCGGCGGGGGCTGGCCACCAGGCCAGGGCCGCGTGATTGTCAGCTTCCTGGCCGTGCCGATGGGCCGGTAGTGCGCCCGGGCCGGCTTACGCCCGCCGACGTCGGGGTTGTCCTTGCGCTCGTGNNGGGGCCTGCAGTATTGGCCGGCGCATTTCACGTCTTGTCCATCCCTCGCAACGACGACTGGGCGTACCGCCGGGACCTGTGGGACTTCGTGCGCACCGGGCACCTTTCGTTCGTCGGCTGGGGAGCCATGAGCCTGGTCGGCCAGGTCCTGTGGGGGGCCATGTTCGCCGTCGTCTTCGGCACCCATGCCTGGGTGCCGGGAGCGGCTGTCGCCGTGCTGGCCACGGCCGGGGTCACCGCCGCTTACGCCGTGGGCCGCTCGATCTTGCCCCGGGGCGGGGCGGCCGCCTGCGCGCTGGTCACCATGGCACTCCCCGGCTTCGCCCTGAACACGTCCAGCTTCATGACCGACGTGCCCGCATTTGCGGCCGACGCCGGGTGCCTGGCGCTGGCCGCCGCCGCCCTCAGACGGATAGGGCCGGCCCGTTGGGGTTTGTTGGCGGCCGCGCTCGGGGTGGGCTGTTTCGGCTTCTCGGTGCGGGAATTCGACATCGCCGCCCCCCTGGCCGCCATCGCTGCCCTCGCCCTCCAGGACCGCCGTCACCGGCCCGCCTACGCCTTGGCCGGGGCCGGGCTCCTGGTGGCGTGCGGGGCCATCTACCTCTGGGCCTCCCACGTCCCCGGGCCCCAGAACGTGCCGCTCGCGCTGTCGGCGCCGGTCCGGTTCATGAGGGGCCTCGGCCTGTCGTATTTCACCCTGGCGTTGGGGCTGGCGCCGCTCCTGCCCGCCGCCCTGCGCCGTTGCCGGCCCCGGCTCTCGGCCCGCAACTTGCTCCCCCCCACGGCTGCCCTGGGGGCCGGTGTGCTCCTGCTCGCCACCAACCATTCGCTTTTCAGCGGGAATTACCTGATGCAACAAGGGGCGACGGGCGCGGCCGTACTGACCGGGCGCCCGGTCCTGTTCCCCGGGGTGATCTGGTGGGTGCTCCAAATACTGGCGTTGGCCGGCGGTACGGCGCTGGCGGCCGTGGCCGGTGCGGTCGGTCCCCGGTCCTTCCCATCGGGCGGCGGCGCTTACCCTCACGTGTTACTGGTCCTCTTTGGGCTGCTGACGGCCCTATTCCTTGGCTTCTACCAGGGCCTGACAAAGGGGACCGTGTTCGACCGGTACCTGTGGCCGTTGGCCTTCGCGCTGGCTGTCCTGCTGGTGGCCCAACGCGCCGCGCCGTCCGCCGGCGTGCATGCCAAAGGCTCCCGGGGGCATGCTCGGGGCTCGCCTCGGGCCGGCCTGCGCCAGCCGTCAGGGATCGGAACGGTGGCGCTCGCCACCGTCAGCGCGGCTGTGGCCGCCGCCCTAACTCTCAACGCCGATGCCTACGACGCCGCCCGGTGGTCCGGTGGCCACCAAGCCGTGGCGGCCGGGATCCCGGCCAC
>PMLI01000165.1 GCA_003158835.1 Acidimicrobiaceae bacterium | reverse complement strand
CGGGCGTCCGGGCCCAAGCGGGCCGCCGTCTCGTCCACCGAGCCGGGCCCGTCCATCGAGAACAGGACGGCGCCGGCCCGGCCGCCGTCCAGAGGGTGGGCGAAAGCCACCGCCGGAGTGAGCAGCCTCACCCCGCGCCAGGCCAGGTCGACGCTGCGGAAGAACGGGGAAGCCAGGACGAGGGGATGGACGGCCGAGCACACGTCATGGCGGAACCCGGGCAGGGTCAGCTCGTCCGTGCGGCACCCACCCCCCAGGGCCGGCGCCCCCTCGTAGACTTCGACGGCCCGTCCGGCGCGGGCGATGGTCAGCGCCGCCGCCAGCCCGTTGGGACCGGAGCCGACCACGACGGCGTCAAGAGATCTCACCGCTGGCCACCGTAGCGGCGCACGGGCGGCTCGGCAGGGGTGCTGGCCGCCGGGCGCGGCTGTCCCAGCACCCCCTCCCGGAAACGTGCCTCCATGTTCACGGGACCGGTTCGGGCCGACAACGATGGGGGACGTGGGACGTCCGCCAGATTTGGCGCGCCAATGACCAGGTTCGGCGCGCCGATCAGCGGTGAGGCCTTCCACCTCGGCTGGTTCCGCTTCCGGGCTACCTTTGGCCGGCGCGGGGCCGACTACCTGACCCTCGTGCTGCTGATCGGGCTCATCGGGGGCCTGGCCATGGGCTCGGTGGCGGCGGCACGGCGGACCGCCTCGTCGTTCACGGTGTACTGGGCCGCCACCAACCCTTCGGATCTCGTCGGCGGCACTGGCGTCCTCGACCCCGCCGCCCGCCTGACGGCCTACGAGGCGCCCATCGTCGCCAAGATCGCCCACCTTCCCCACGTCAAGAGCATCGAGAGCCAATCGGGCATCAACCTCCTGCCCTTGCAGCCCGACGGCGCCCCCGAACAGAACATCCCTGAGTTTTCTCCCGGGCCCGGCAACGGTTACGGCAGCGTGGACGGGCTCTACTTCGACCAAGACAGGGTCGCCGTCCTCCAGGGTCGCCAGGCTGACCCCGCCAACCCGGACGAGTTCATGTTGAGCGCGGCCCAGGCCCAGTCCATGGACCTGCAGGTAGGCGACGTGGTCCGGTTCGGGATCTACACCAACGCCCAGATCCAGCGGCACGACTTCGGCTCCGCTGCCGTCACGCCTTACCGCACCATCGAAGCGAAGCTCGTCGGGATAGCTGCGTTCAACACCGCGGTGATCGCCGACCAAGCCGACGAGGGCTCGGCCCCGGACAACCTGTTCACCCCGGCGCTGACGCGCCCGCTCCTCGATTGCTGCGTCAACTACAGCGCCAGCGGCATCCAGGTGGAGGGCGGCGCCCGGTATATCCCGGCCGTCCTGGCCGAGATCAGCCGGGCGTTCCCCAAGTTGCCGCTGTCCTTCGCGGCTGTCGCCGGCCAGGTACTGCCCAAGGCGCAGCGGTCCCTTAAGCCCGAAGCCATCGCCCTGGGCGCCTTCGGCGGGATCGTGGCCCTCGCCTGCCTGCTCATCGCCGCCCAGCTGATCGGCCGCCAGATCCGGCTCGGGGCCGACGAGCGCGCCGTGCTGCGAGCCATGGGAGCGGGCCCGGCCCAAACCTGGGCCGATGGGCTCATCGGCGTTTTCGCCAGTGTGGTGGCGGGGGCGCTACTGGCCCTCGTCGTGGCGGTCGGCCTGTCGCCCCTGGCCCCCCTGGGACCGGTCCGCCCCGTCTACCCCGACCCGGACGTGAACTTCGACTGGACCGTCCTCGGCACCGGGCTGGCGGCGCTCGTCCTGGTCTTGGGCGCGACCGCCGCCGTCGTGAGCTACCGGGGCGCCCCCCAACGCTCCTCCCCGCACCGCGCCCGGACGGCGGAGCAACCTTCCCGGATCCTGGCCGCGGCGGCTGCAGCCGGGCTGCCGCTCCCGGCCCTGACCGGGGTGCGCTTCGCGCTGGTGCCGGGCCGCGGCCGCACCTCGGTGCCCGTCCGCTCCGCCATCGTGGGAGCGGTGATGGCGGTGATAGCGCTGGTAGGAACGGTGACCTTTGGCGCCAGTCTCAACTCCCTCGTCTCGCACCCGGCCATTTACGGGTGGAACTGGGACTACCTGTTGGCGGCGGGGGGCGACCTGCCGGGGCCAAAGGTAACCAATCTGCTGGACCACGATCCCCAGGTGGCGGCCTGGTCCGGCATTTACACGGCCACGCTGCAGGTCGACGGCCAGGATGTGCCGGTGCTCGGTGAGGCCCCCGGGGCCGCGGTGGCGCCGCCGCTGCTGTCGGGCCATGGCGTCGAGGCCGCCAACCAGGTCGTCCTGGCCTCCCTGACCCTGGCCCAGCTGCACCAGCACGTGGGCGGCACCGTCGTCGTGAGCTCGCCCGGAGGGCCCACGGCCCACCTGCGGGTCGTGGGCACGGCCACATTGCCCGCCCTGGGCGGCGGCGGGGGTGGGGGGCTGGAGATGGGGGTGGGGGCGGTACTGACTTACCAGTTGATCCCGGCGTTCAGCCGCAACAGCTTCAACACCCCCTTTCCCGGCCCCGAGGCTGCTCTCGTGCGCTTGCGACCGGGGACCAACCGGGCCGCGGCCTACCGGTCCCTCGAGACGATCGCCCAGGAGACCACCAACCCGGAGAACTTCGGCGTGGGCGTCCTCGGGGCCCTGCGCCCGGCGGAAATCCTGAACTACCGCTCCCTGGGAAAGACTCCCGCCTACCTGGGCGGCGGACTGGCCGCCGGCGCCGTCGGCGCCCTGGCCCTGACCCTGGTGGCCTCGGTGCGCCGGCGCCGGCGCGACCTGGCCCTGCTGAAGACGCTCGGCTTCACCGAGCGGCAGTTGTCGGCCACCGTGGCCTGGCACTCCACCACGGCGGTGGCCATCGGGGTGGTGGCCGGGGTGCCTCTGGGCATCGCGCTGGGGCGGTGGCTGTGGGACCTCTTCGCCCGTGACATCAACGCCGTGCCCGCGCCCAGCGTCCCCCTCCTGGCGGTGGTTGTCATCGCCCTGGGCGCCCTGNNACCCGGGGCGCCTGGCGGCCCGCACGCCCACGGCACTGGTGCTGCGCTCCGAATAAGGAAGTGAAAACACACGAATTATGGTGGTGGTACACCCGGCGGAAATGTCGTGCTAGCACGCTGCCGGATACCGGCTACCCACCCTGTGTGGCGGGGAACATGCCGGTAGGTTGACAAAGTGACAGCAAATAGTCACTTGACATCCGGGAGGACAAATGCTGACGGCTTTGCGCCGACCAACCCTCACAAAGACAGTGATTTCACTGGCCATAATCGGTACAAGCATGGGCGTGAGCCCGCTATTGGGCGGTGCGCCCGCATCCGCCGCGTCGAAAACGAGCGCGGCGGTCATAACGGCCAGGCAAGGACCTTTCGGGACCATGTTGATCGTCGGGCCCGGTAAATATGCCGGCTACACGGTGTACATTTTCACCGGCGACGGGCCCTCGGATTATGCATGCACGCCGACCATCGTCAAGGGCCTCCCCGGCGGGCCGGGGTCGTGCACGGGGCCATCGAGCGACCAGAAGGCCGAGTGGCCGGCGCTGACGACCACCGGCGCCCCCGTAGCCGGCGCCGGCGTCAGCCAGAGCCTCCTCGGCTCGGTGCAGCGGACCGGGATCGGGGACCAGGTGACCTATGCCGGACATCCTCTCTACCTCTTCGACCAGAGCCCGGGCTCGGTCACGGGCGAGGGATGGGACGAGCCGTCCCTGCCGCCCTGGCATGGGCTGTGGTGGCTGGTGAGCCCGTCGGGCGCCCCCCTGGCGTGGCCGGAGACCCTCACGACGACCCAGATCGGCAGTAAGACCGTGCTGGCCGCAGCCATGTTCACGGGCATCGGGTGGGAGGACTTCCCCGTGTACACCTACACCAAGGACACGGCCAGCGCCAGCAACTGCAGCGGGCGGTGCGCCATCGGCTGGCCGCCCCTGCTTAGCAACGGGAGCCCGGCCCTCGAGGGAGGGCTCTCGTCCACCGGCTTGGGCACGCTCAAGCGGGCGGACGGGACGACCCAGCTCACCTACAAGGGCATGCCTCTGTACCTGTTCGCCTACGAGGGCATCGCCCCCCAGGGCACGCAGTACGTGGCCACCGGAAGCGGCAACGGAGCCAAAGTCGGTGGAGGCGTCTTCGACCTGGTCTCTGCCTGACGGAAAACCTGGCCTCAACCTAACCGGAATAATTCGGGAGCCCGCGACCAGCATGCTGGTCGCGGGCTTTTGTCGTCAGAAAACTGACAAAGGGCCCGGAGGTCCGCCGCCCCGAGGGATGTAGAAAGAGAAGGGCATCAAGCTACGAGCGTGGGAGGCAGAGTGGACGTCCGCGAATGGATCTGTGTCGACGGCAACGAGGCTGCGGCCCGTGTCGCCTACGCCCTTTCCGAAGTAATCTCCATCTACCCCATAACGCCGGCGTCACCGATGGGCGAGTTCGCCGACGACTGGGCCACGGCCGGCAAACAAAACATCTGGGGCCAGGTCCCCGACGTCATCGAGATGCAGTCCGAGGCCGGCGCCGCCGGCACGCTGCACGGCGCCCTGCAAAAGGGGGCCATGGCCACCACCTTTACGGCTTCACAAGGCCTGCTGCTGATGGTGCCCAACATGTTCAAGATCGCCGGTGAACTGACACCGGCGGTCGTCCATGTCGCGGCCCGCACCGTCGCCACCCACGCCTTGTCCATATTCGGCGACCACTCCGATGTCATGCATGCCCGGACGACGGGCTGGGCCATGCTGGCAGCCAGTTCGGTCCAGGAGGCGCACGACTTCGCCCTGGTCGCCCACGCCGCAACCCTGCGGGCGCGGGTGCCGTTCCTGCACTTCTTCGAC
>PMLI01000299.1 GCA_003158835.1 Acidimicrobiaceae bacterium | reverse complement strand
CGAGAGGAGTGGAGCCGACACTTTACGGGTATTCATCCGAGAAGCATGGAGCCGGCTGCCAGAGGCGGCCACGTCGAGCTAACCAGCCCGATACCCGTAAGTGCTATTGGCGACAGGAGCAGCCCCATCGCTTTCCAAACTAGCTACGTGTGCCAACGGCCGTGCAAATGTCCCCGCTAATGGGCGGATTCTGGCGAGCTCGCCGTCGCCGCGCTGCCCCGCTCATCCTGCGGCTTGTTTCGTCGCCATGCTGGTGGCCTTTCCGTGAGCTGGAGCCGTACGGACATTGACTGCGAGTTGTCGGTATGGCTATGCTTTCGGAGCGCGCATGGTCGCCTGGACAGGCCCGGGCTCTTGGGGAACCATCGTCATGGAATTCAGGGGAGGAAATCAATGACTCGCGCTGCTCCTAGATTTGCGTCGGCCGCGGTTTGTGCGGTCATCGCGGCAATTGTTCTCGCTGGCCCCTGCCTCGCAGCCGCACCAACCCCTACAGTTAGCCACTCTGGGGTTGTCGTGCCGCTCTCAGTGAGAAACAGCTACACCTCGACCATGTCATTTGCCACTCCGTTCGTGGGTCAATTCCGGCCCTATAACGGCAACTGGATCCACATACAACTGACCACGACGGCATCGACAAGCGGTACATATCAAATCGCCGTGGAACGCTTGGACTGCCGCCAGGACGGATCATGTTATGGAACCTTTGTTGGTACGTACGGCAACTGCCCGTACGTGGGCTTCTGCGGGCTAGCGTGGCCTATCAATCTTCAGGGCAAGCAATACGCCTTCTACTTCTATAAGGGTTTCGATGGCGTCGTTGTCTCGTCCAATTCGGTTCAGATGTGGTCGACTGACTAGCCAAGCGGCGCCGGGCCTGCGTCGGCACTAACGATCCGCTGATCGTCGACGCGGGCTTGGCTCCGAGAGCCGCCGCGATATCAACGCGGGTTGCCCTAACTTACGGAGCCGTACGGAAGTTGTTTCCGCATGAAGACGGTAGGGGATGGAGGCGGTCTATGAGCCACGGCCTGGAGAGTCCGACGGACGTGCCCGCCCTGGCGGCGACTCAGCTGAGCAAGAGATTCAACACAAGGGCCGCGCTCAACGGCCTGGACATCTCCGTGCCAGCCGGGAGCGTCACAGGGCTAGTCGGCCCCAATGGGGCCGGCAAGACGACGCTGATGCGAGCATGGTTGGCCTTCGAGCGACCGGACTCCGGGAGTGTGGCAGTAGCGGGCGTGGATCCATGGAGGAATCGGAGCCGGGCTCTTCGCGGGATTGGTTACGTGCCACAGTCCCCCGCCATCTACTCGGGCCTGAGCGTCGATGACCAGTTGCGAATGGCGCGAGGTCTCCGTGGGGACTTTGACGCCGACTATGCTCGCCGTCGGCTCGACCAACTGGGCATACCTCTTGGGCAGCGTGCCGAAACCCTGTCAGGAGGCCAGGCGGCCCAGTTAGGCCTTGCAGTTGCGCTGGGGACGCGCGCCAAGATTCTCATGCTGGATGAGCCGCTTGCTAGTCTTGATCCGCTCGCACGGCGCGAGTTCGTCCAAGTATTGCTGGAGGCGGTTCGTGCCGATGGGCTGACGGTCCTCCTGTCCTCTCACATCGTGACGGACGTTGAGGACGCCTGCGACCGGCTCGCAGTCCTCGGCAATGGCAAGGTCCTGCTGGATTCCGCCTTGGACGTCGCTCGGCTGGTCCATCAGCTAACCGATTCTGAAGCAGCACCCGATGGTGCGACTCTGGTAGGGTCGTTCAAAGGCAATGGCAACAACAGGACCATGAGGCTGTGGAGGCAGCAAGCTCCGACCGGGGCCCCTCCGGTGGGGACGAGCCCGTGGGGCGCTAGCCTGGAGGACGTCGTGCTCGGGTACCTCGCGGCTGGCCGCGGCGCAATCGCTGAGGGACGATGATGCGCAACGTTGTCTGGTTGACGCTCAAACAGCATCGGTTTGAGGTCCTCGCTGTCTCCATTGTGTGCATTGGGTTGGCGGCCGCAGCGGTTATTGAAGCCTTCAGGCTCAACGCGTTGAATGTGCCACCATCGTGCCTTACCGCATGGCAGGGCGTCGGGATCGCGCCGAGTTCAGGAGGAGCCGTGGACGCCAGTGCCGTCCGCTGCCATGAATTGGCCGGTTCGTTCTTCGCTATCCGCGGTGGCTTGGACATGAGCCTAACCCAGGCCCTCTTGCTATTCGTTCCTCTCGTCGCCGGGGTCTTGCTCGGGGCTCCCATCGCGGCCAGGGAAATCGAGCAGCGAACGGCCTCTCTCTCTTGGGTTCATTCCAGTTCCAGGCGTCGATGGCTGGCCACGAAGATGCTCACCGGGATCATCCTCATGGTTCCCCTAATGACCGTCGTCGGGTTGTCCGCGGACTTCCTTGAGGCTGCTTCCGCGCCAACACTCAACACGTATGCCTCTTTCGATCTTTACTTGAGCAGGGGCCTCCTTGACATCTCCTGGGCCCTCGCTGCGTTCATGGGGACCGTTGCACTTGCCACTATCTTTGGGCGGACACTGCCGGCCGTCATCGTCGCCCTTCTGATCTGTCTTGTCGTTCGAGAGTCGTGGGATGCCGGCATGACTCACGTCGTGCTGCGGCCGTTCGCCGTCAGGCAGGTTCAAGCTAGTGTGGGAGGCCCCTTCTACGATCCACAGGCGGACATGTACCTGTATGGCGCGTTCTACCTTGACGGTAAACCATTCCAAGGCGACGTTTATCAGTGGTACATGGATCACGCGCCAACCTCATCGCCCCAAGCGGGCCCGACTCAGGCCCCGACCGCATCATCGCCGTCCGACAACAGCACTTCACCCTCAGCCTCAGTTGAGGATGGTCCCTCTCTAGTTCGCTTCGTAATACCAGGTGCGTGGTACTGGAACGTAGTGGCCTTCGAGTCAGGGATGTTGCTGCTTGGATCGTTACTGTGCCTAGGCGTGGCGATGGTATCTGTCGATCGGCGCAGGCCCTACTGAGAGACGCCGGTCCGGGGTTGTTCATGCAGTAAAGGAAGTTGTAACCACGCATCGGCAACCGTGGCCTTGCTCAGCTCCATCCGTGGCCAGCAGTGGCCATACGACCGCTCGATGCACTGATACGTCTTAGCCACTCCCTTGCTGGATCGATCCAGGAGCCTTGGCCGGGGCGGAGGGCCGCACGGCGGGCCGGACCAGGCGGAGCCGGGCGGAACTCCGCCC
>PMLI01000270.1 GCA_003158835.1 Acidimicrobiaceae bacterium | reverse complement strand
CCCGCTTAACCTGTGACCAGGCCCTTTCTCAAACCCAAAACCACCAGCTCAGGCCCAAATGTGAAGACCTCACCCTGCGGGACCTGGTTGATGGACAGGACGCTCCAACCGAGCTGGCCGTTGGCCTGCTTGTGGCACTCCAGGGTGTTGAAGCACCCTGTCTCTTGGGCCAGGGCATCGGGAGCCCCGAGAGAGGGGTCAAGGGCCGAGAGAGCGATGCGGTTCACAGCGTCGTGGCTCACTACCACGGCGGCGGTCCCGCCGGCGCTTTCGGCGACGTCGATCAGTGCCGCCAGCACACGGTCGCGCACCTCGTCAGCAGGCTCGACACCCGGGGCGGCATCGAGCGAGCCCCATCGGGCGACGACATCGCTGGACCTGACGCCCGCCCATTCCCCGTAATGCCGGTCAGTCAATCGCTTATCTATCACCGTGACCAGGCTGGTGCGCTGGGCGAGGGGCGCCGCCGTCTCTAGGGCGCGCCGCAGCGGGCTGGAGATGATGACCCCAGGGTTGCGTCCCGCCAGCTCGGCGCCCAAGAGCGACGCCTGGTGGTGCCCGACAGAGTCGAGCGGGACGTCGATATGGCCTCGCAGGGCGCCGGCCGCGTTGAGCGTTGTCCGGCCATGACGGGCCAGGTATATGCGGGCGGACCAGACATTGGCCCCCCCGTCGGGAGCTTTCGTCGGGCCGTGGTCCGGGGGCAAAACCACCAGTTCGCCTCCTGCGCACCGAGTGACCTGCAGGAGCCGTCAGCCCGTGGGGGCGGTTCAGGGCGAGCTCCACCGCCACTGATTACGCTATCGCGTTGACCTGCCGGCCGAGCACGGGAACCCGAGCGCGCCAGGCGAGGAGGCGGGCCTTTCCGCTCTGCGGCTGCTCACCCGTCACTTGCCCCGCCCCGCGACGGCGCCATTACCTCGGCAGGGCTCGCGCCGAAGACACGCCGGTACACGTCCTCACCGTACGCCGTCGGCTCCGGTGCGCCCTCGATGAGCTTGAACGGTGGCGCTCCTGCTTGGCGGGGGGCACGTAGGAACAAGGTGTTTTCCATCCCCTCGTCATGAAGGCTGTCGGCCAGGTCGAACAGGTGGGTGACCAGGACGACCCGTACGCCGGCATGGGCCAGAGGCAGGAGGACCTGGCGGCCGATGTCGGAACCTTCCCGCTCGTTGGTGGAGGCGAAGGGCTCATTGCACAGCAGTAGGCACCCGGGTGAAATCCGAGAGATGGCGACGCTCATACGGGCCAGTTCTTCGTCCAACTTGCCCCCCGTCATGGCGAGATCCTCGTCCCGCTTGAAATGGGTGAAGACCGCCGGGCACACCCCGGAGGCAAAGGCGCCGGCGGGCGCGAACATGCCGGCCTGCATCATCAGCTGGGCCAGGCCAGTGCTGCGCAAGAAGGTGGACTTGCCTCCACGATTGGCCCCTGTCACCACGACCAGCGTCTTGGCATCGGCGCTCACGTCGTTGCCCACAGCGCGACCGTTCATTCCGAGGCTGAGGCAGGGGTCGTAGAGCCCCTCGGCACGAAGCCCGGGGCGCTCAGCGGGCCACGGGACCGGGGTGCAAACCGGCTCTCCCTTCGCCTTTAGGGTCGTTTGCAGGTTGAGGCACCCCACATAAAAGGCGACCTCGGTGCGCAGAGACCTGAAAAAGCCAAGGATGTGATCAACGGACTGGGCCAGGGCGTTGGCGGCGATGTTCACGCCCCGGGCTTGCAGCTCGCCCAGGGCGCGCAGGGCGTTGTCGTCGCGCTGGGGCACGCCGAAGCTGTAAGTGGCCTGGCCCCGCCGGGACAGACGCTCCCTGAGCCCGCGTAACGGTGCCTTGTGCAGCACATAGGCGGTGCCCCTGTTGGCCGGGCCGAGCTGAGCGCTCATGACGACGCCCTGAGCGAGCTTGAGCTCGCTCAGGTAGCTATTGAGCACCTTCACGTACCCATCGCCAAGCTCGCTCTGGAGCATCGAGCACAGCCTGGCGAAGGCGGGAGAGGCCATCTCCGGGCCGTGCACCTCCGCCAGACGTCGCAAGCGGACGAGGAAGCCAAAGAAGAGCTCCAGGGACTGGACCGAGTAGTAGCGCAGGCTTTCTGAGGTGATGTTCAGGCTCCAGAACGTCACCTTCTGGTGGGCTTCGAGGGCGTCGGTGGCCAGGGAATAAAGCTCTTTGGCGAAGCCGGGGTGAGTGGTGCAGTCGGCCAGGGCGCCTTGGCGGTACAGGACCTCGTCGGGACGGGCCAACGGGGACAGGAGAGCTGCCTTGGCCACCGCCAGGACGAACTTATCGCCGCCCGCCATGGCGCTGAACAGGCGGGCCAGGCCAAGGTCGGATACCAGGTCCTCGCTTTGGGGCGGGAGCGCCCGGTCGGCCTTGAAGTCTTCGCTCGGGTGCATGAGCAAGACCTTCACTGGCCCACCCGCTCTCCTACGGCCCGGTAGGTGAGCCCGTAGCGTCGAGCGACGGCGGCGGCGTAGGCCCGCCCCTCGGGTGGCTTTCGTACCACCTTGTACGTGCGCATCACGGGGTCATCGGCGTCGACCGTAGCGACCATGCTGACGGTGGTTTCGTTGGCGCTGGCCAGCTCGTCCACGAAAGTCACGAATACGCAGAGCGCCCCACGTCGAACGAGCTGGGCCAGCACCGCTTTGCCGACGACGGCGGCGTCGCGGAGCATGGTTGACGAGAAGCTCTCGTTCATCACCACGACCGTGCGGGGCGAAGCCTGCTCGATGACCTGTCGGAAATGGACGAGCTCTTCTTCGAGATGGCTGCGCCCGGTGTCGAGGTGCTCGGCTTGGCCGAAGGACGTGGCCACGATATCAGCCAGGACCAAGTTGGCTTCTCGGGCGGGAATGGGGAGCCCCAGGCTGGCCAGATAGTGCACTTGACCGAACGCCCGGGCGAATGTCGTCTTGCCGCCGCTGTTGGGCCCGGTCACCACCACGACGCGCTCTTGCGCGGCGAGGTCGAGATCGTTGGTGACCACTGTTGAGCCGGACGCGCCCGGCAAGACGGTCTTGGTGGCCAGGGCCAGGTCGAAGGCGTCCTTGGCCCAGACGCGCTCAGGCGCGATGCAAAGACTTGGGTAACAGAACGCCAAGCCGGCGGCCCGCAGGGGCTCGATGTGGCCCAGGTAGGCCTGGTAAAACTGCGAGTCCCGCTCGAAGGCGGAAATAGCGGGATCGACGAAGTCCTGGTGGTCGCCAAAGTACCGCTCCAATGCCCCGAACGGCCCTGGGTTGAGCCGGGCGACGAGGTCGAGCACCTGCCCCTCGACGTAGGCCATGTCCAAGGGGCTCCGGAACGCCGCCGTGTAATCTTTGACCGCTCCCTCTCGGAACTTGGCGAAAGCGGCCTCCACTTCGCCGGCGTAGTCCGGCTCGCCCTGGTAAGCGCTCACCGTCACCCGGGTGCCTCGGAGCTGTAGCACGTACCTGACCGTGCCCAGGGCACTGACGATCTCGGCGGCCTCGTCGACCAGGGCCGCGAAACCCGGGGAAGCCTGGTAGTGGCTGACGTACTCGCTGAACGCGCCCATAGCGCGCGAACGCGGCCCGAGCTCTGAGAGGGCGCTGGCCAGGGAACTGACGGCACCGCAGTAGGCCGTCACGGCATCGACGAACAGGCGCCGTTGCTGCCAGCGGTTGTGCAGCGAGCGCATGGCGCCAAGAACGTCGCGCACCTGGTGCATGGCCTGGCCGAAGGCCCTGACGGCGGCCAAGCAGGGCGGGCGCTCCAGGTCCCCTAGTACCTCGTGGCGGTAGGCGACATCATCGAGGTTGTCGAGGGGTGAGTAATACACGGGCAACAGGTCAAGTTCCTCGCGCCCGGCGTTGACCGAGTCGAAGACCTGGTCGAGGTTCAAGTCGACAGCAAAGCGACGGTCCTCCAGCGGGGCGGAAGGTGCGCCAACGCCCTCGCGGTAAAGGATAGAAGGTGCCATTGGGGCTTCCACCGGCTTAGGTTCGGTAGAAGCCATCAGCCGATCTGGCAGCGGGCCGAAGCTGGCACCGGCCCAAGCGGGCTTCATCGCTCGCCTTCACACTACCGACGCCTGGGCGGCCCAGACTGGCCCGGTAGCCCATCCGTTGTCGTCGCCCGTGAACAGTTCAGCGCCGCCTGGTTTCATGGCGGCATGGTAGGCGGTGGCGGCCCAGGGTGTGCCTCGGGCGGCTGGGCGAGCGCGGCGATCGCATTTTCCACGGCCGCCAGGAGGTGGCGTTGTAGCTCTGGCCAGGCTCCGGGGACGTCCTGGGCGCCCCAGTGCTTGCCTAGCCCCTCGGGGGACATCTCGATCAGATCGGCCCAGAGGATGTGCAGTGGGCCCCGCAGGCGCCGCCGCACGTCTGTGGGCTCAGCCCGGACGCCCAGGCGCTGGACAGCCTCAGCCAGGGCTTCGCTGAGCGGGCCGAGGACGTGATCCTCAACATGGGCCCTCCTCAACGACAGCGAGGAGGCGGTCGGGGTAGAGCTCATGCCTCATCGTTGCCAGTTCGTCGTCGATATGGCGCAGGAGGGTAGCGATCCTGTCCAGCGCGGGCAGCGGCGACAGTGCTCCCCGGTTCCCTTCTGAACTTTCAGGGGGCACCCCTTCAGTCCCAGAGGTTGCCGTCAACGCTCGCCGGCCAGGGCTAGGGCGGCGCGGGCGGCGTGGCGGGCGGAGTCGTTTACCTGTCTGTGCTGTTGGCGTTCGGCTTCGGCCATAAAGGAAAGTTCCTCGGCTCGAGCGGTGGCGGCCAGGACGGTCGCCACGGAGCGCTCCAGTTCGCCCGCCATGGCCACTTCGAAACGCCGGCGCACCGCGTCCAGGCGTTGGGCCAGGTCCCAACGGGCCCTGCCGGCGTGCTTGTCAAACTCGCCCACCAGGTCGCGCCGGGCCCGTTCAAGCAGGCGCCGGCGCACGATCGGCGGCGGCAACAACCGACGGAGCAGCCGGTCGATGCTCTCCGTAGAGGTCCCCACGGACAAGAACAGGTAGAAAAAGCGCTCGCGCTCCTCGGCCACCTGGGGCAGCCCCAAGTGCGGCAGTTCGACCTGGAAAATGTCAGCCGCGGCCGCCCTGACGGCGTTGACCCGGTCCTGGGTGCGGTCCCGGAAGCCCTCGGCCAGCCGCCCCCAGGACTCCTCGGCGCGCTGGGCCTGGGCCAGGCGGAACCCCTCGAAGCTTTGGCGCACGGCGCTCTCCACGGTGCCGCGCAACGCGTCTTCGAGCTGGGAGACCGCAGTGGTGCGGGCCACCTCAAGCAGCCGGCCCTCGCATTTGGCCGGCTCGGTGGCAGCGAAGCCGGCCAGCGCCTTTTCGATCGTGCCGGCCAGGACGGCAACATCGCGTTGCAGCAGGGTGCGCTCGTCCTCGAAGGCCTGGTGCTGTCCCGCCGCCGCCTCGCCCAACCGGGCCACCCGTTCGCCCCGCGAGGCGGCGTCGAGCTCTGCCGAAGCAACTTCAATGGCCAGCGAGTCGTCAAGCTCGTGGGCCAGGCGGGCCAGCTCGGCGCGCCCCGTCCCTAGACGGGCCTGGACCAGGTCGGCCTCGACGAAGCGGGCGAACTCCTGGGAGAAGTTAGCGAAATCCCCGCCTTCGTTTTCATCGGGTACCTGTCCGGCCAGGCACGCCCGGAGAGCGGCGCGGGCGCTTAGGCACCAGAGCTTTTCCTTGCGGCCGAGCTCGCCCGCCACGGCGTCGCTCACGAAGCGGGCCACCTCGTCGCGCTCCGCCGGGCTCAGGTGGTCCACCCGGTTCAGGACGAAGAAGGTGGGCGCCTGGCGCTCGGAGAGGGCGGCCAGGAGCTTGCGTTCTTCCTCTGAGAGCGGGGCGTCCGCCGAGAGCACCAGGATGGCCCCGTCCGCCTCCAGCAGAGCACGCGCCGCCGCTTCGTTGTGGCCGAACACCGAACCGATGCCGGGCGTGTCCACCAGCACCAGGCCGGGGCGCAACAGCTCCAAGTGGACTTACCGCGCTTGAACTCGCCCAGCACCGAGACGTGGAAGCGGCGCCGGGCCAGGCGCTGCGCCAAGCGACTGGCGCGGGCTCCCAGTTCGCGCCGGTTGGCAGCCGCGGCGGCCAGGTTTCCCGCCGCCTTCGCCAGCTCGTCCAGCTCGCTCTCCATCGGGTACCTCCTACCGTGCCGACGCGCCAAGTCAGTTGAGTAGGAGCCATCGTCCCTGGTCAGGGCAGCATGGCGAGCTCCATCGCCTATTACAAGGTACCACCCGCAGGGGCAACAGCCGGGCTTGGTCGCTCCCCCCACCAGCTGCGTCACGCCACCAATGGTGTCAGGCGATGATGGGTACGGCATGCACGCTACCGGCCCCTGTAAAACCGGTCTCGATAAGTACTCTTCGAGTTCCCGCTGTTGCCGTCGCCGACCATCCGAACGCCCCCTTGCGCGCAAGTGGCGCCAAGGGGGCAAAGGGGCCAATAGATTTCGACCGGGCGGGTTCTGACCGGAAAATAACAAGCGTGAAGTGTCTGCTCACAGGGCGGCCCGTTGGCGGACCAGGAAGGCACGTTCGACTGCGTTGGTGGTGAGTTCGATGGCTCGGTCGTAGGCGCCGAGTGCTTCGTGGCGGCGACCCGCTCGTGTGAGAAGGTCGGCGCGCGCCGCGTGGTATGGCTGGTAGGTGTCGAGCGTGCCGGAGTCGATGGCGGCGAGCGCGGCGAGCCCCTCGGCAGGGCCGTGGAGCTCGGCGACGGCCACCGAGCGGTTCAGGGCCACAACAGGGTGGGGGCGAAGGGCGTACAGCTGGTCGTAGAGGGCGATGATCTGGGACCAGTCGGTGGCTTCGGCGGTGGGTGCGTCGGCGTGCACCGCGGCTAGGGCGGCCTGGACCTGGAACGGTCCGGGCTGGCCGCGGCGAAGGCAAGCACGCACGAGCTGGTGGCCTTCGATGATCAGTGCCTGGTCCCAGCGGGAGCGGTCCTGGTCGGCCAGGCGCACCATGGTCCCATCAGGGTTGCTGCGGGCGGGACGGCGGGACTCGCTGAGCAGCATCAGGGCGAGCAGACCGACGCCTTCGGGTGCGTCGGGCATCAGCTCGACGAGGGTTCGCCCCAGCCGGACAGCTTCGCTCGATAGATCGGTTCTTGTCAGGCTCTGTCCCGACGTGGCGGTATGGCCCTCGGTGTAGATGAGATAGATGGCGGCGAGGACAGCGGTGAGCCGGTCCGGGAGTTCCGTGGCGCCCGGTATTCGGTAGGAGGTGTGATTGTCGTGCAGTTTGCGCTTGGCCCGGACAATCCGTTGCGCCATCGTGGCCTCAGGTACCAGAAACGCTCTGGCGATCTCACCGGTCTCCAGTCCGGCAAGGAGCCGCAGGATGAGAGGGACCTGGGCGTCGGCGGCGAGGGCGGGATGTGCGCAGAGGAACATGAGCCGGAGCTGGTCATCCGCGACGACATCGACGAAATCGTCCAGCCTGTCGAGTTGGGGATTGGGGTCAGGGCCCATGCTGTCGGTGTGGAGTCGATGGGCCGCGAGATGACGCCCGGCGCGGGTTGATTCGCGTCGGAGCCGGTCGATGGCGCGGTTGCGGGCGGTCGTGGTGATCCAGCCGCCCGGGTTGGGCGGTATCCCAGTCTTCGGCCACCGCTGCGCCGCGATGGTGAACGCTTCGGCCACCGCGTCCTGGGCGAGGTCGATGTCGCCCAGGACGCGGATCAAGGTGGCGGTGCAGCGGCCGGCTTCGCGCCGGAAGACCTCGTCTAGCGCGTCGGTCACCCTTGTGCGGGCCGGACCTCAACCGGTCCTTCGCAGGCCGCGGCTGCCTTCCCGGCCCATTCGAGCGCGCCATCAAGATCGGCGGCTTCGATGACCCAGAAGCCGCCCATCTGTTCTTTGGTTTCGGCGTAAGGCCCGTCGGTCATCGATACCTCTCCCCCCGAGGATCGAACGACCGTGGCCGATGACGCGGGGTGCAGGCCGGCGGCGAACACCCAGGCGCCAGCCTGTTGCAGATCGTGGTTGAACGCGCCCACCTGAGCAGCGAGGCGCTGCGCGTCGGGGGTGGAGAAGTCGACCTCGAACGTGTCGTCGTGCCAGACGGAGATCAGGTATTGCGGCATCTTGGTTGCTCCTTACGTTTAGCAGGTCAGGTTCGGTTCAGTGGGCGTGTCGTGCCAGCGCCGGAACAATGATCGCCGCTGCGACCAGGTGCAGGCCAACAAGGGCGACCCTGCTGGCGGTCGTGTCCGCGAACCCTGCCGGGGCGACCAAGGAGATCGCCGTCAGCCCGATCGTCCACTCGACAAACCGCCGACGCGGGGCGGAGCTACGCCGGTTCAGCAAGGCGACGAGCACCCCGCCGATGACAGCGGCCACGAATGTGACCTGGGCGAAGGCCGCCAGTGGGATCCTGCCGTCAACGGCCAGCGGGACCCCCGCGGCGCGCAGACCAACCGCACCGGCAGTGGTGACCGCGGCGGCCAAGACACCGACCGAGACCGTGGTACGCGCCAGCGAGCCGGCCAGCCGAGACGGGACGTGCTCGGCCCCGACGTCGGGGGACGAGGTCACTGTAGACATGGTTGTTCCTTTCGTTCGGCGGCCGTGCCCTGTGCACCCGCTCACCATGTCCACGAACGGCCAAGGCGGAATCGACAACGAAGCTGTTGTTCTTTCGGGGCTCCGCGTCGTGCCGACCAGCGCTCCCCCCTCCGAGCCGGCGATCTGGGACGCGTTGCGCTGACTGGGAGACCTAGCGGTGCCGGCGGTACCGCAGCCCGACTGTCCCGTTGCTGAACTCGGTGCTGGAGACCAGGTCGAGCCGGTATGACTTGGGGACGTCGTCGAACAGCCGGGTACCCTCGCCCGCAACGTAGGGGTGCAAGTCCAGCCGGAACTCGTCGATCAAGTCGAGTCGCATGAGCGACCGCCACAAGCCAACGCCGCCCCAGACCACGATGTGGCCGTCGCCGCCTCGCCTGAGCTTGTCGATCTCTTCTGTCGTGTCACCAGCGGCGATGGTCGTGTTGGCCCACTCGGCCGTCTTCAGGGCCCGGGAGAACACGACCTTGGGCGCGGCGTTCAGGATGCCGGAGAACGGATGGTCGGCCGTCGGCAAGGCTACGGCCATGGCCTCGTAGGCGGTGCGGCCCATGATGTGCGCGTACGCGCTCCCGTAGAGGTCGATCTTCTGCTTCAGGTCCACCGGGTCCTGGGGCAGGCCGAAGCAGAACTGCCAGTACTCGGTGCCCTCGTCGGCGAGAAGGCCGTCGAGCGAGTACATGAACACCCACGCAATCAGCTTCCGCATGATCAGAACTCCCATGGTCTCGAGTCGTTTGGCGACTGTACCGGCCGACCGGAGCATGCCTGTCCCGAGCCGAGCCGCGCCGCGCCTCGGGGTCTTCCGGAGTCTCAGGAACGTCCAAGAGCTGCTCGGCGAGCGTCCTGCCCTCGCATCACAGACGTGCCGTGATGAGGGACCGTCGCGAGGCGAACGGTCCGATCTGATAATCTGATCTCGTGCCTGAGGTGAGCGCTACCGATGCAGCCCGGAACTTCTCCGACATCCTCGACGCCGTAGAGCACCGAGGTGAGCACTTCACGATCGTCCGCCGAGGCAAGGTCGTCGCGCAGATCGACCCCATCAGCACCGGCAAAGGTGCACACGTCAAGGCTTTGCTGCGGCGCCACCGGCGCGACCCTGGCTTCGCCGAAGACATCGCCTCGGTGCGCGAGCTCCTAGAGATCGAGCTCCGGCCCTGAGCCGGCTCCTGCTCGATACGACGTTCCTGGTGGACGCCGAGCGCACCGGAGCGTCGCTCGACGAGTTGATAGACGATGACGACGAGGTGGCCGTTGCCGCCGTTACCATCGCTGAGCTCATGGTGGGCGTCCTACTTGCCGACGACGCCCACCGCCCCGCCCGTCAGGAGTTCCTCGACGCGGTCAGAGTCATCATCCCCATCGTCGACTACGACGCTATGGTCGCTGCCTCACATGCCGAGCTCCTAGTCGCCGTTCGTCGGCAGGGACGGCGGCGTGGAGCCCACGAACTGGTCATCGCGGCGACGGCCAATGCAACCCAACGAGAAGTTGTCTCCGCCGACACCTCCGCTTACAAGGACCTGCCCGGCGTCACCCTTCGTTCCCATCGACCCTGATCGCGCCCTTCACGAACGTGCGCACCCGCCACTGCCACCGAGGACCACAGCCGCCCACTACGCAGCAAGCCGAGGCGACCCCCGTAGGCCGGGCGTCCCCCGAGCAGTGCGATGAGCACGGCTGAGCTCCAAGAGCGGGTGGCCCGAGCGGCAAAGAAACGCGCTGGCGGACAACGGCTACGTCGCTCCGCTCGACGTGCTCATGCGCATGCGGTGGCTGGAACCCGACCATGTACTTGACATAACTATTGGGCGCTGGCGGCGACCGACACCGTCTGAGGACCGTGCCACTTCCTCCGGGTCAACTGGCTTCGCGTACGCGCAAATCGAGGTGCAAGCCGGCCGCGGTCAGCATGTTGACCAGGGCGTCGATGCTGAACAGGTCGATCTTGCCCCGGGTGAGATCTGAGATGCGGGGCTGGGTGACCCCGAACTTGCGTGCCGCCTGCGCCTGGGTCAGGCCAGACCTGTTGATGTAGGCGACCAGCTCCTGCATCAGCGCGGAGCGGATCCTCATGTTCTCCGCCGCGCCGGGCGTCTCTTCGAGGGCGTCCCACACGCTGGTGTACCGCTCGGTGCTGGTCATGGTGCCTCCTTTGCTCGGGTCATCTCTGTCACCTGCCTATAGCGCTGCGTGGCGAGGTCGATGTCCGCCTGGGCAGTTCGCTGGGTCTCCCTCTGGAAGCAGTGCAGGACGTACACCGCATCGCCGATCGTTGCCACGTACAAGGCGCGGTAAGCGCCCCTGTCGGCGCGGATCCTGATCTCCCGGCAGCCCAACCCCACTGAGGCCACCGGCCTCCAATCGGAAGGGTCGAACCCCGCTTGGACCAGGTACAGCTGGTAGCCGGCCCGCTGGCGTGCGTCGACGGGAAAGCTCCGCAGGTCATCACAAGCGCTCCCGACGAACACTACGTCCTTCACGAGTTGAATATACAAAAACTTGTATAGCCCGTCAAGCCCAGCCCCGCTCTCTCGCCCATGCGCGGTGAAGGGCCGCATCGAAGCCGATGCCGCGGGCGGTCGAGGTGGCCGGTCGGCGACGTGCGTCGGTGTCCACCGCCGCTCATCGGTCCCCCACCCCGTTCGCGTGTCGTCAGCTGTTCTGGGCGCTTGTTCGGCGTGTAGCCTGACAACTGGACCGGTCGAGATGGGTGCTCCAAATCCGTACGGGACGCCCAACCGACCGGTGCCGGCGGGTTTTCGCAGGCGACAGATGAAGCGATCGGTAGAGCGCTGTCGCTCTAGAGGGCGGGTCAGTGAGGGCAGTCGGCGCGCAGCACCAGGTCCTTGAGTGGTGTGCCCGAGCCGACCCCGGGGCTCGACGTTGGGGGAGAGCCGAGAGGCGACGGTGACGGTTGTTTGCTTGCGAGGACCCCCGAAGGTATGTCATACTGACATACATGAGCGACGCGGCAAGCGATCAGGTGGGCGGCGATCTGGCGATGCTCCGCCAGCGGTTGGTCGAGGCTGAGGAGGAGTACCGACGGACTCGAGCCGAGGACTACGTAGTCCGTCTCGTCAGGGACGCGACGATTGTGGACGCTCACCGTGGTGGGATGTCGTCCCGGGAGATCAGCGCCCTGGTCGGTGACATCGGTCAGCCCAACGTCGTCCGCACCCGGCGGCGGGCTATAACGAGGCGGGACGTCGTCCCTCACGGCCTTTTAGATCCAGCCGACGCGGTCAGGGCCTCCGGCATGGGACCGGCCGCGTTCATCTCCGCAGTCCGGGAGGGACGAATCAAGCCCGTGGAGCTGGCCGACGGGGTCAAGGCCTTCCGGACGGAGGATGTCGAGGCGCTGGCGAAAAGGACGACCCATCGCTGAGCCGGGAGGTAGCGGTGCCACTGGCGGGCCGATCAGGTTCTCTCTGGAGGAGATGGCGGCCATCATCGAAGACCTCATGAGGATCGCCGACGAGTTGAATAGGAGCGGGGATGAGGTGAACGCGTACTTGCTCGATCTCGTGACCAACAGGCTCCTCGACCGGAGCTTCGGCGGCGACGGGGGGCTGGGTCCCCGCTGAGCTGGCGGTCGTAGTTGACGATGCCGTTGCGAGCAGCGGGAAGTGGAAGCCAGGGCGCCGAACAGCACGATCTGCGCCGGCTCATACGATCGACTCGGCGCTCGGCACGAGCGCCCGAGTCGGTGATCACGGAAAAGCCGCTGAGTCAGCCTGACTTTGGAGAGGCCGGCGCACAATATACTCCGTTCTGTCACGCCTCGATAATCTGGCCGCTCATTATGGCGCTGGCTTCCGATGGGACGTACGGGGGTAAGTCGCCGGGGGGAATCTCACCCCCCGGCGCTCTCAGAACCCGGCGTGAGCCTCTCGACTCACCGGGCTCCCACAGACCAGTGGTCAGGTGAAAGCGACAAGCTGCCAGTGGGCGAAGAGCTTAGGCTGGTGTTGGTACACCCGCTTCAGCCAGTCCATCGCTCTGGCGTACCTGCGCCGGAACCGTTTGAACTTGTGCATGGCCCAGCGGGTCAAGTGGTCATTGACCCGCCATGCGAGGAAGGTCAGCTCGGAGCGGTAGAAGCGCCCGTAGTACTGAACCCAGCCGCGGACTTGAGGGTTGATCTCGTCCGCAATGCCGGATAGGCCCATGCTCGTCCACCGGTTGAGGTGCCAGTCCCGGATCTGCTTGCCCTTCGCCTTCTTGGCCTTGTCGCTGATGGCCGGGTTGAACCCCAAGAAGTACCCATGAGGCCCTTTGGCCATCCGCCCCTTGAAGGTGTAGCCGAGGTAGTCAAAGCTGGTGTGCTCGAAGTCCCCTCGGCGGTTCGCATCCTTACAATAAACGATGCGGGTCTTGTCGGGGTGCAGCTCGAGGCCGACGGCACCGAGCCGCTCGGCTATCCTGGCGAGCAGCTCGCGGGCTTGTCCCTCGCTGTTGCAATGGACGATTACGTCGTCTGCATATCTTTCGAATTCGGAGCCCGGGTGCTCCCGGTCCATCCATTTGTCGAAAGCGTAATGCATGAACAAGTTAGCCAAAAGTGGCGAGATCGGGGAGCCCTGTGGGGTACCCTTTTCTCTTGGCACGAGGGTGCCGTCTGGCATCTGCATGGGGGCTACGAGCCACCGTTCGATGTAGAGCAGCACCCAGCGCTCGCTGGTGTGGTGAGCCACCGCTTTTAGGAGCAAGGAGTGCGGCACGGAGTCGAAAAAGGCCCGGATGTCAAGATCTATTGTCCAGTCCTTCTCCCAGCACCGCTTGCGGGTCACGGCCAGCGCCTGGTGACAGTCTCGCCCCGGGCGGTAGCCGTAGCTGTCCTGGTGGAAGATCGGCTCCAGCTCCTCTTCCAGCAGCATCGCCGCCGCAGTTTGCGCCACTCGGTCCGCCGTGTTGGGCACACCGAGCAGCCTCACGCCTAATCCATGGTCCTTCGGTATCTCCACCGCCCGCACCGGCCCCGGGAAATAGCTCCCCGATGCCATCCTGTTCCACAACTTGTAGAGGTTGTCCCTCAGCTCGCTTTGGAACTCTTTGATGCTGACGGCGTCCACGCCCGGCGCCCCACTGTTGGCCCGGACCTTCTCCCACGCCTCGACAATGAGGCGCTTGTCGATCTCAAACGACTTCACCTTCGGCTTTGGTCCACCCATCGGCTCCTCCCCCGGCGGGGTTGGCCCCTGGTGACCTCGGTCTGCCCGGCCCCTTGGCTCGACCGGCATTACCCGGCTTCCTCGCCATTACGGGCCGGTCCGCCCCTGTGCCTCGCGGTACTCAACCGCTTGCGGTGTGTCTCCGCTTGCGGGTCTCCCTCTTGCGACCAGGGGGCCACTATCACCCATTTCAACTGGCCGACGGTCCCGAGGCGACAGGTTCTCCTGTTCCATGCCAGCCCCCACGACGAGCTCACGCCACCTCTACACCGGGCACCACCAGGGCAACAAGCAGGCAGCCCCCTGGCTGAGGGAACGCCCATTCGGGCGCGCCTTTGTCCCGGGGGTTCAGCGCGTCCCCGGTTTCGATGCCATCGTTCGACGTTTCGATGCGTCAGCGGTGGTTCACTCCCGTTCGTCTTCTCGTCGCACACCTGGCCCGCTGGTAGCGGGCCTTTTCCCGCATCGCTCAAGACCCCGGCTCTTGACCGGCGCCCCATGCGGTGGTTTGGGACCCCCGCCTGCACGGCGGTCCCGAAGGGCCAAACCTTCATGACTGGCACAGCACGGTTCGTGCCGGCAATCTTCTACATCGCCCTCACTCCCCTTTCAGGTTCACACCGCGGACCCGTCGTTTAGCATCCT